>NZ_JBHVET010000279.1:0-9935 GCF_042802135.1 Kitasatospora sp. NPDC057512 | reverse complement strand
GCCTGGAACCCGTCGTACGTCGGCACGTTGACGACGTCGACGGCCAGCAGCTCGGCCATCAGCGACTGGTACTCCCACAGCGCCTGGAAGCGGCCGTGGTCCTCGTACGGCTCGCCCGCGTAGGCGGTGAGGAACTCGCTGCGGTTGACGATCTCGTCCACCACGGCGGGCACGTGGTGGCGGTAGCAGCCGGCGCCGAGGAAGCTGCGGCCCGGCGGGACGGCGGTGTTGCGGGAGAGCAGCTCCTCCATGTGGGCGACCAGCCGGGCCTCGGAGCCGAGCGGCTCGGGCAGCCGCAGCGGGCGGTCCAGCCGGAGGGCCGCGGGGATGTCGGCGTAGAACTCTTCGACGTCCTGGGCGCCGACCTCCGCCAGCATCGCTTTCCTCACCTGCGGGGCGGAGTTGGGGATGTACGGGTGGGTTCGGGGGACGCGTGTGCTCATGCTGGCACCTTCCGCGATTTCAGTCACAAGCCTTGACGGGGTTGTGAATGCTGAGTTCTGTATACAGCATTCGGCATTCACCAGTCGGGAGGCAAGATGTCCGCACGAACCCGGCACAGAAAAGATCCCCAACCAGCCCATGACCAGGGCGAATTGACATCGGGTCCGACGCGGCGCCGGATCCTCTCCGCCGGACTCGCGGGCGGCGCGCTGCTGATGGCCGGAGCCACCGGCTGCGCGACCGGCGGCGCCGGCGGCACCAGCGCCAAACAGCTCACCGGCAGCCCGGGCGCCGCCCTCTCCGGCAAGGTCGTCATCTGGTCCTGGGACGTCGCCGCCAAGGCCATGCAGCGGCTCGGCAAGGCCTTCGAACAGGCCCACCCCGGCACCACGGTCGACGTGGTGGACATCGGCTACGACAACGCCTACGACAAGATCACCGTCGGGTTCGGCGCCGGCAGCGGACTGCCCGACATCCTCACCGTCGAGGGCCACAAGCTGCCCACCTACATCGGCAACTTCCCGAACGGCCTGGTCGACCTCACCAGCCGCGCGGAAGGCCTCAAGTCCCAGTACGCGGAGTCGTCCTGGCGGACCGTCACGGACGCCAAGGGCAAGGTCTTCGCCCTGCCCTGGGACAGCGGGCCGTGCGCCCTGTTCTACCGCCGCGACCTGTTCCAGCAGGCCGGCATCGACCCGGCCGGCCTCGCCACCTGGGACGACTACCTCACCGCCGGCACCGCGCTCAAGGCCGCCACCGGCAGGAAGCTGCTCATCCTGGACGCCAAGCAGGACAGCCTCTTCGCCATGCTGCTCCAGCAGCAGGGCCAGCGCTGGTTCACCGACGGCAGGGTCGCCGTCGCCACCCCCGCCGCCGAACGCGCGCTCACCCTGCTCAAACAGCTCGTCGACCGCGACCTGGTGGACTTCGAGAACGGCTGGGACGGGGCCGTCTCCGGCACCCACGACGGCAAGGCCGCCACCACCCCCACCGCCGCCTGGTGGGACGGCACCCTCACCACCGACATGGCCGACCTCGGCGGGAAGTTCGGCGTCGTCCCGCTGCCCGCCTTCACCCCCGGCGGCCCCCGCACCTCCAACAGCGGCGGCTCCACCCTGTGCGTCCCCGCGCAGAGCCGGAACCCGGAGACGGCCTGGGCGTTCCTCTCCTTCCTGCTCGCCGACAAGGCCAACCAGGCCTCGATGATGCAGCACGAAGGCCTCTTCCCCGCCTACCTCCCCGCCCTGGACGACCCGTACTTCCAGCAGCCCGCCCCCTACTACGGCGGCCAGCCGGCCATGCAGCTGTTCGCCGGACTCACCCGCGCCATCCCCGCCGTCGAGCTCACCGCCGACGACTCCAAGGCCGGCGACATCGTCACCACCGCCGTCAACCAGGTGCTGCACAACGGCGCCGACCCGGGCACCGTCCTGCGCTCCGCCGCCCGCCAGATCGCCACCGCCACCGGCCGCCAGACGGTCGGGTAGGGCGGGCCCGATGACCAGCAGCCCCCCGGCCACCCTGCGCAAGCCGTCGGCGCCCACCCGGGCCGCCCCCGCCCGCCGCCGACGCTCCCCACGCACCGCCGCCTGGCTGTTCGCCGGGCCCACCACCGCGCTCTTCGTCGCCTTCTTCGCCTATCCGCTCGGCGCCAGCCTCTACCAGAGCTTCACCGCCCGCCGCGACGGCGCCGACGTCTGGGTCGGCCTGGACCAGTACCGGCGGATGTTGCACGACCCGGCGTTCCTCCACTCCCTGGTCAACACCGGCCTGATCCTCGCCGTCCAGGTGCCCGTGATGATCGGCCTCGCCCTGGTGCTCGCCGTCCTGCTCAACCAGTCCTGGCTGCGGTTCCGGGCCGGCTGGCGGGCGGTGTTCTTCCTGCCCGCGATCACCACCCTGGTCGCCTACGCCGTGGTCTTCCAGGTCCTGCTGCGCACCGACGGCGGCCTCGCCAACCAGCTCCTCCAGGCACTCGGCCTCGGCCCCGTCGACTGGCTCAACTCGCCCACCTGGGCCCGGATCTCGCTGATCGGCTCGGTCACCTGGCGGTGGACCGGCTACAACGCCGTCATCCTGCTGGCCGGACTGCACGCGATCGGCCGCGACCAGTACGAGGCCGCCGCCCTCGACGGCGCCGGCACCGTGCGCACCTACACCGGCGTGATCCTGCCGCAGCTGCGCCCGGTGGTGCTGTTCTGCGTCATCACCTCCACCATCGGCACCCTGCAACTCTTCGACGAGAACTACGTGCTGACCCGCGGCGGCCCCGGCGACGCCACCCTCACCCCGGTGGTCTACCTCTACAAGGTCGGCTTCCAGCAGCTCGACTTCGGCTACGCGGCCGCCATCGCCTGGGTGGTCGTGCTGATCATCGCCGCGGTCTCGCTGCTCCAGTTCCGGCTCTACGGAAGGGAACGCCGCCGGTGACCACCACCCTGTCGCCCAGGTCCGGCCGCACCCCGCTGCCCGCCCGCCTCGGCCGCGCCGCCGTCCTCACCGCCCTCGCCCTCGGCGCCGTGCTCAGCCTGGTGCCCTTCGCCTGGATGCTGATCGCCAGCACCCACAGCAGCTCCGAACTGTTCCACTCCCCGCCGCCGTTCCTGCCCGGCGGCGACCTGCTGCGCAACCTGGCGCACCTCCAGGAGACCATCGGCTTCGGCCGGGTCATGCTCAACAGCCTCGGGATCGCCGTCGTCTACACCGCGCTCAGCTCACTGCTGTCCGCGATGTGCGGCTACGGGCTGGCCAAGTACCGCTTCCGCGGCCGCGGGCTGCTGCTCGGCCTGGTGCTGGCCACCATGATGATCCCGTTGCAGGTGCTGCTCGTCCCGCTGTTCCAGATGATGGCCAGCCTCGGCTGGATCGACACCTACCAGGCGGTGATCGTCCCCTTCCTGGCCAACTCCTTCGGCATCCTGCTGATGCGCCAGGGCTTCCTGGACTTCCCCGACGAACTGCTGGAGTCGGCCCGGATCGACGGCTCCGGCGAGCTGCGCACCTTCTACCAGGTCGTCCTGCCGTGCGTACGGCCGCAGTTGGGCGCGCTGGTGATCTTCACCTTCATGGGCCAGTGGAACGGCTTCATCTGGCCGCTGCTGATGCTCAACACCGAGGACAAGTACACCGTGCCGGTCGCGCTCAACACGCTGACCGGGCTGACCCACGTCGACTACTCCGGCCTGATGCTCGGCTCCCTCCTGGCCACGCTCCCGCTGATGGTGCTCTTCCTGCTCTTCCAGCGGCAGTTCGTGGCCGGCCTGCTGGGCGGAGCCGTGAAGGGATGACCACGACCGTGACCACCGACCGCCTCACCCGGGTGCCCGGCCTGCTGTACGGCGGGGACTGGAACCCCGAGCAGTGGCCCGAGCAGGTCTGGGCCGAGGACGTGAAGCTGATGGCCGAGGCCGGGGTCAACCTGGTCACCGTCGGCGTGTTCTCCTGGGCCCGCCTCCAACCCGACGCCGACAGCTGGGACTTCGGCTGGCTGGACCGCCTGCTCGACCTGGTCCACGGGCACGGCATCGCCGTCGACCTGGCCACCGCCACCGCCTCCCCACCCGCCTGGCTGGTCCGCACCCACCCCGACCTGCTGCCCGTCACCGCCGACGGCGTCCGGCTGGAGTTCGGCTCGCGCCAGCACTACTGCCCCTCCTCGCCCGCCTACCGCGAGGCCGCCGTCCGGCTCACCCGGGCGCTCGCCGAACGCTACCGCCACCACCCCGCGCTCGCCCTGTGGCACATCCACAACGAGTACGGCGACCACGTCGAGGAGTGCTTCTGCCCCGCCTCGGCCGTCGACTTCCGCCGCTGGCTGCGCGAACGGCACGGCGGCATCGAGGAGTTGAACCGCTCCTGGGGCACCGCCTTCTGGTCGCAGCGCTACACCTCCTTCGAGCAGATCGAGCCGCCGCGCACCGCGCCCGGCCCGGTCAACCCCACCCAGCTGCTGGACTGGCGCCGGTTCTGCTCGGACGCGCTGCTCGCCCTGCACCGCGCCGAGAAGGCCGTCCTGGACGAGGTCTCACCCGGCGTCCCGGTCACCACCAACTTCATGTCGATGCTCAAGGCGCTGGACTACTGGGAGTGGAGCCGGCACGAGGACCTCGTCTCCGACGACGCCTACCCCGACCCGGCCGACCCGCGCGCCCACGTCAACGCGGCGATGAACTACGACCTGATGCGCTCGCTCAAGGGCGGCCGCCCCTGGCTGCTGATGGAACAGGCCCCCTCCGCGGTCAGCTGGCGGCCGGTCAACGTGCCCAAACGCCCCGGCCTCTACCGCCTCTGGTCGCTCCAGGCGCTGGCCCGCGGCGCCGACGGCGTCCTGCACTTCCAGTGGCGCGCCTCGGTGGCCGGCGCCGAGAAGTTCCACAGCGCGATGCTCCCGCACCGGGGCACCGCCGCGCGCGGCTGGCAGGAGACCGTCCGCTTCGGCGCCGAGCTGCGCCGCCTCGGCGAGATCGCCGGCAGCCGGCTGCGCGGACGGGCCGCCGTCCTGCTCGACTGGGACAGCTGGTGGGCGCTGGAACTCGACGACCACCCCTCCGCCCGGATGCGCTGGCCCGAACTGCTCCGCCCCTGGTACGCGGCGCTGCACGAGCGCGGCGTCACCGTCGACTTCGTCCCGCCCACCGCCGGGCTCGACGGCTACCCGCTGGTGCTCGCCCCCAACCTCTACCTGCTCGACACCGCCACCGCCGACCGCCTCACCGCCTACGTGCGGGGCGGCGGCCGGCTGGTCTGCGGCCCGTTCAGCGGCATCGCCGACCGGCACGACCACATCCACCCCGGCGGCCACCCCGGGCCGCTGCGCGAACTGCTCGGGATCGTGGTGGACGAGCACTGGCCGATCCCGGACGGCGCGACCACCGCCGTACGGCTGGACGGCACCGGGCCTGACGGCCCCCGGTCGGACGGCGCCGAGGCGCACGCCGAGCCGCACGGCGCCGAACTGCGCGCCGAGCGCTGGAGCGAGTGGATCGAGACCGAGGGCGCCGAGACCCTCGCCCGCTACGCCTCCGGCACACTGGCCGGTCTCCCGGCCGTCACCCGCAACCGGTTTGGTGCCGGCACCGCCTGGTACCTGAGCTGCCACCTCGGCGCCGACGTCGGCCGGGTGCTCGACCTGCCGCTCGCCGAAGCCGGCGTGGGCGCCGAACTGCCGGACCTCCCGGCGGACGTCGAGGCCACCCGCCGCCACGCCGCCGACGGCCGCCAGTACCTCTTCCTGCTCAACCACGGCCCCGTCGAACGCCGGGTGCCCCTCGACGCGCCCGGCACCGACCTGCTCACCGGCGCCGCCATCGGCGACGCCGTCACCCTCGCGCCGCTCGGCGCCGCCGTCCTCCGACTCCCCGCCACCGAGGAGCGCCCGTGAACCCGCTGACCCGCCGCCACTTCCTCGCCGCCTCGGCGGTCGCCGCCGCCGGCACCCTGGCCGCCCCGGCCGCCGCCCACGCCCAGGACGGACAGGACGCCCAGGACGGACCGGAAGGACCGGAAGGACCCGACGTCGAGCACTACGCCGACGTCCTCGACCTGCACGGCACCCCCGCCCAGGCCTACCCCGGCGACGCCCGCGGCAACAACCCGATCACCGTCTTCGCCGACCTCGGCGCCTGGCACGCCTACGCCCTGCCCCGCCCCACCGACCCGCAGGGCGGCTTCACCGGCCCGCTGTACCTCGCCCAGGAGTACCCCTGGTGGCTCAGCGACGGCCTGACCCGCCTCCAACTCACCGAACAGGGCCGCCCCCTGGACCTCACCGCCGGAGCCCCAGCACGCGGCACCTCCCTGCCCGGCCTGCTGCGCCTGACCCACGACCTCGGCGGCGGCCTCGCCCTCACCCTGGAGCTGCGCTTCGCCGGCAACCGCACCGCCCTGCTCCGCGCCCGGCTCGCCAACACCGGCCCGACCGTACGGACCCTCGCCGCCGCCTGGACCGGCCGGCTGCTGCGCCCCGCCACCGGCCCCCAGCGCGAGGCGCCGAAACTGGTCGCCGCCGAACGCGGCGTGGAGGTGCGCTTCGCCAGGGTCCGGCAGACCTGGGACTACCTCACCGACGGCACCGAGCGCTTCGCCGTCCGCCACGCCCGGCCCGTCCGGGTCGTGCTGAGCGCCGACGGCGACGGCCACCGCACCGAACTCGCCGAACCCGTACGGCTGGCGCCGGGGGAGACCCGCAGCCTGGACTGGACCGAGAGCTACACCTTCACCGAGGCCGAGTACGCCCAGGCCGCGAAGGAGGCGGACACTGCGCTGCGCACCCCGGAACGGGTCGCGGCGGAGGGCACCGCCCGCTGGCACGGGTACCTCGTCCGCGCGACCGAGGGCGTCCCGGCCGCCCGCCGCCGCACCGCCGCCAAGTGCGTGCAGACCCTGGTCACCAACTGGCGCAGCCCGGCCGGAAGGATCCGGCACGACGCCGTCACCCCCACGCTCTCCTACAAGTGGTTCAGCGGGGTCTGGGCCTGGGACACCTGGAAGCAGGCCGTCGGCACCGCCGCCTTCGCCCCCGGCCTGGCCGCCGACCAGATCCGGGCCGTCTTCGACCACCAGGTCCCGGCCGGCTCCGCCGAGCGCCCGCAGGACGCCGGGATGGTCCCCGACTGCGTCTTCTACAACGACCCGGCCACCGGCGGCGGCAACTGGAACGAGCGCAACTCCAAGCCCCCGCTGGCCTCCTGGGCGGTCTGGGAGGTCTACCGGCGCAGCGGCGACCGCGCCTTCCTGCGCGAGATGCTGCCCAGGCTGACCGCCTACCGGGACTGGTGGTACCGCACCCGCGACCACCTCGGCGAGGGCCTGTGCGAGTACGGCGCCACCGTCGACCCGGCCAACGCGACCGCCGAGGACTGCCGGGAGGCGGCGGCCTGGGAGTCCGGCATGGACAACGCCCCGCGCTTCGACACCTCCGCCGTCGTCCCCAACCGGGACGCGCAGGGCACACTGCTCGGCTGGTCGCTCGACCAGCGCTCGGTCGACCTCAACGCCTACCTGGCCGCCGACCACCGCCACCTGGCGCTGATCGCCGCCGAGCTGGGCGACCGGCCCGCCGCCGACCGACTGCGCGCCGGCGCCGAGCGGATCGACGCCGTCGTGCGCGACACCATGTACGACCCGGCCACCGGCTGGTTCCACGACACCGACCTGGCCACCGGCGCCCGGCTCACCGCCCGGGGCCGCGGCATCGAGGGCGCGATCCCGCTCTGGTCCGGCACCGCCACCGCCGCCCAGGCCCGTACCGTCCGCCGGCTGCTGCTCGACCCGGCGGAGTTCGGCACCGCCATGCCGTTCCCCACCGTGGCCCGCAGCTCGCCGTCCTTCGACCCCGGCGGCTACTGGCGCGGACTGGCCTGGCTCGACCAGACCTACTTCGCGATCGAGGGCCTGCGCCGCTACGGCTGGGAGCAGGACGCCCGGCGCACCGTCGAGCGGCTGCTGGCCACCGCCGCCGGACTGGCCGGGGGCGGCCCGGTGCGGGAGAACTACGACCCGCTGACCGGGGAGGGGCACAGCTCGACCAACTTCAGCTGGTCGGCGGCGCTGCTGCTGCCCCTGCTGCGCACCTGAGCGGCTTTGTCTCCGGGCCGTCCGACCAGGCATGATCGGGGCATGGTCGAACGAGTCATTGCAGCGTGTGACGGAGCAGCCAAGGGCAACCCCGGGCCGGCGGGCTGGGCCTACGTGGTCGCGGACGCCACCGGGGCGCCCCAGCGCTGGCAGGCCGGCGCGCTCGGGCACAGCACCAACAACGTGGGCGAGCTGACGGCGCTGCGGCAGCTGCTGGCCGCGACGGACCCGGCGGCGCCGCTGGAGGTGCGGCTGGACAGCACCTACACCCGCGACTCGGTGACCAAGTGGCTGAAGGGCTGGAAGCGCAACGGCTGGAAGACGGCGGCCGGCAAGCCGGTCGCCAACCAGGAACTGATCCAGGCGATCGACGCCCTGCTGGAGGGCCGGGACGTCACCTTCGTGTACGTGCCGGCCCACCAGGTGGACGGCGACCCGCTGAACGCCATCGCCGACAAGGCCGCCAGCGACGCCGCCCGCACCCAGCAGGACGCCTCCGGCACCGCCGCCGACCTGCCGGTCCCCGACCCGGCCGTCGCCTCCAAGGCCCCCAAGGCCCGCAGCCCCCGTACGGCATCCGCGTCCTCCACCGGCGGCACGGGCGCCACCAAGCGGAGCGGCGGCTCGCGCACCCTGAACGCCCGCTTCCCCGGCACCTGCCCGTGCAGCCGCTCGTACGCCAAGGGCGACAAGATCACCAAGGTCGGCAGCTCCTGGGGCCACCCGGAGTGCGCCGCCGCCCACGCCTGACCCGCCCCCGTCCGACCGCGAGTACGCCGACGACCAGCGAGTACGCCGACGACCGCGAGTACGCCGACGCCACCGGGTGAGTATCCGTACTCAGGCGGTGGCCCGGCCCGGCGGTGGACGATGGTGATCATGAGGAATCGCGCAACGAAGGACGGGCCGGGCCGCCGCACGGCCGTGCGGGTCACGGCAGTGGCCGGGGCCGCCGGGGTGCTGGTGCTCGGCACGGTCGGGTACACGGCGTACGGGGCGGCGGAGGCGGCCTGGACGGGCAAGCCGTACCCCGTGGCGGATCCGGCGGCCGTCGCGCGGCACCTGGACGCCCGGACGCAGACCGTCTACGAGGCCCTCGCGCTGCGCCCCGAGGTGGCGCCGGCGCCCGACCGCGGCGGGGACGACGGCATCACGGCCCGGATCTACGACGCCTGCCCCGCCCGGGGCCTCTCCCACCTCCTGGAGAGCATGAACGACACCGGCGCCGACCAGCCCCGCACGGCCGCCCTGCGCGCGCGGTTCACCCTCACCGGGGTCACCCGGGGCGAGTGGGAGGAGGCGGTGGGACGGGCCCGGCAGAGCCTGACCGCCCAGGGCTGGACGGTCGCCTCCTCCGACGAGTCCGCCCCGGTCCCCAGCCTGACGCTGACGCCACCGGACACCGGCCCGGGCTCCCTCGCGGAGAGCGCCTCGCTGCGCTTCGACCCCGCGTACCGGACCCTCGCGGTGAGCGCGGGCAGCGAGTGCGCCCGCTACCCCGACGGCACACCGGTGGACCAGGCGGGCAGGCCGGCCGACCTGCCGACCGCCACGGCGCCGACCCGGCCCCCCGGCCGGTGACCGCGCCCGGCTCCGGCCGGAGGTGAACAGCCGGGCGCCGCGCACCGTACAGACGAGTGGGCGGGCCCGAAGGGAGGTGAGCCCGGTGATCGTCTCGGAGACGGCGGAGTTCCACGTCGGGGACAGGGTGTGGGTCTACCGCCAGTCCTCCTACGCCGCGGTCGAGTGCGCCGTCGTGGTCGGCGCCCCGGCGGACCGCAGCCTGCGGCTGGAGTACGGGGACGGTCACCGCGGCCACCTCCGCGAGGGGCGGGTCGAACTGCTCGCCCCGCGCTTCGGCCGGCCGTCGGACGGCTGACGGGGGGAACGCGGCCGACAACGCGCGACCGGCCGAC
>NZ_JBHVET010000278.1:0-9936 GCF_042802135.1 Kitasatospora sp. NPDC057512 | reverse complement strand
CGTCACCCCGACACGGGCGGACGGCCTCACGGCCCCGCCCCGCTCCGGCCCCGCCCCGCTCCGGCCCCACCCCGAGGAGGACGATGAACCCCGACGGCCCGCGGAACATCCTGGAGGTCGGCTCCCCCGCCGCCGCCACCACCCACCCGCCGTACGACGGGGTCCGCGCCACCGACCCGGTCCGCCTCATCCCCTCCGGCTGGGTGCGGCAGACCAGGCCCGGCGGCACCGTCTCGGCCGTCCTCGGCACCTGGCAGGAGGGCGCCGGCCAGGTAGAGCTCACCGTGCTCCCCGACGGCACCGCCGAGGGCCGGGTCACCGGCCGGGCCGCTGTCCCGCGCCCGTCCCGCCCGCCGTTCCTGCCCGGCTGGTCCGGTGCCGACGGCACCGGGCGTCCGACCAGCACCTCCCCCACCCTCCTCAACGACCCGACGCCCGCCTTCCTCGTCCAACTCGCCTTCCCCGACGCGTGGTTCTGGGTCACCACGGGCGAGGACCTGGAGTCGGTCTACTGCCTCTGCGTCCCCGGATCCTCCGCCCAGGTCCAGGACGACACCTACGGCTGGACGGTCCACCAGGGCGGCCGGCTCGCCCTCTGGGACGAGATCGAGCGGCTCCTCGCCGCCTGGCAGGAGGCCGGGCGTCCCGACCTCACCGCCGTCCGGCTCCGCATCACGGCGGACACCCAGACGGCGTGGATACCCGGACACCCCGCCCTGCGGTGGGAAAAGCGGTTGGTCTGACCGTGCCGTCGGGCTGACAATCGCCGGATGACCGACGACCAGAGCGAGTTCCACCGACGCCGCGCGGCCCGCATGACCTGCGAGCGCTTCCTCTCCGCCGACCGCGGCCTCAGCATCCGCGAACGCCTCACCCAACTCGCCGCCCTGGACGACCTGGACGTCCTCCCCGACTTCTACGGCAGCGACGGGCCGGTGCGGCAGCTGGAGGAACGGACCGCCGCACTGCTCGGAAAGGAGGACGCGGTCTTCTTCCCCACCGGGACGATGGCCCAGCAGGTCGCCCTCCGCCACCACGCCGAACGCACCGGCAACCCGGCCGTGGCGCTGCACCCGCTCAGCCACCTCGAGCGGCACGAGCGCCACGCCTACACCCAGCTCACCGGCCTGCGCGGCCTCTGGCCCACCACCGAGCAGCGCCAGCCGACCCCCGGGGAACTCCACGCGGTCGGCGAGCCCTTCGGCACCCTCGTCGTCGAACTCCCGCTGCGCGACCCCGGCTACCTCCTCCCCACCTGGGACGAGCTGACCGCCCTCGTCGCCGCGGCCCGCGAAACCGGCGCCCGGGTGCACTTCGACGGCGCCCGGCTCTGGAACACCACGGTCCACTTCGACAAGCGGCTCGACGAGATCGCCGCCCTCGCCGACAGCGTCTACGTGTCCTACTACAAGGACCTCGGCGGCATCAGCGGCGCCGCCCTCGCCGGCGACCAGGCCCTCACCGCCTACGCCCGCACCTGGCGCCACCGCTACGGCGGCCAGCTCTCCCAGCAGTGGCCGGCCGCCCTCGCCGCCCTCCACGGCCTGGACACCGCCCTCCCCCGCATCCCCGCCCACATCCACCACGCCGCCACCACCCTCACCCCCGCCCTGGCCGCCCTCCCCGGCGCCCGACTGAACCCCGAGGTGCCGCCCACCCACGAGTACCAACTCTGGCTCCCCCACCCGGCCAAGGCCCTCAACGCCGCCCACCTGGCACTGGCCGAGGAGGAGGGCATCTGGTTCGTCTCCCACTGGGAGGACGCCGCCCCCGGCCTCGCCATGGCCGAGGTCAGCCTCGGCGAACCGGCCCTGGGCTGGACGGCCGAGGAAGTGACGGAGGTCGGCCTGCGCTTCCTGGAGCTGGCCGCCAAGGCCTGACCGGGGGAATCCCGCGGGCCACCCCTGCGAGGGTGATTCACCGAGAAACGGTTCGCGGCAGCCACCCCTTCATGTCAGACTGACGATATGAGCGAGATGCACGTGGGGGACCTGGCCACCGTCCGCAGCCGCGAGGAGTTGGCCGCGGCGATGGCCGACGGGGCGCGGCCGAAGTGGGTGATGTTCTGGGGGCACACCGAGCGCAAGGGCGGCGGGACCCGGCAGGAGTGCCTGAGCCAGTGGTGGCCCGGCGAGTTCACCGTCGACGGGGTCGCGTACGCCTCCGCCGAGCACTGGATGATGGCCGGCAAGGCCCGGATGTTCGGTGACGAGGAGATCGTGCGGCGGGTGCTGGCGGCCCGCACGCCCGCCGAGGCGAAGAAGCTGGGGCGGCTGGTCAAGGACTTCGACGACAAGGCCTGGGTGGACGGCCGGTTCGAGCTGGTGGTGGCGGGCAACGTCGCCAAGTTCGGGCAGGACGAGGCGCTGCGGACGTACCTGCTGGGCACGGGTGACCGGGTGCTGGTCGAGGCCAGCCCGGTGGACCGGATCTGGGGCATCGGGCTCGCCGCCGACGACATCCGGGCCCAGCAGCCCGCCGAGTGGCGCGGGTTGAACCTGCTCGGCTTCGCCCTGATGGAGGCCCGGGCGCGGTTGGCCGCGTGAGCGGGATCGCTCCGCTGCTGGACGGGACGGTCGCGGCCTCGGCCGCCACCGCCCTGTTCCTGGCGCCGCGGGTGCTGCGGCGGGAGGCCGGGCCCGCGCGGCGAGGGCGCTCGTACGGGCCGGAGCCGGTGCTGGCGGCCGTCGTCGCGCTGATCTACCTCAACCAGGTGCTCGTCGCGGTCTACGTGGACCGCGTCCACCACGGCGACGTCTCCTTCATCACCCGCTACCTGCCGCCCGGCTGGTTCGACGTGCCCCGCCTCGACTCCCTCGCCGCCCGCTTCCCCGCCCCGGAGCTCCTGGCCCCGTCCGTCCTGCGGGTCCAGGCGTTCCTCGAACTGCCGCTGGTGCTGCTGGCGTTCGTCGCCGTCGTCCGCCGGCTGGACCGCGCGCTGTACGTCCGGCTGGCCCGCTCGCCGCTGGTCCCGCTGGCCGCCGCCTCGTACACGGTGGCGTTCTGCGCGGTGGAGTGGGACCTGCGGAACCCGTACACCGTGGACGACCTCGTCCTGCGCGTGCTCGCGGCCTGCCTCACCCCTCCCCTGATCGCCTGGCTGGCCCGACGCGAACCCGGCTCCGAACCGGGAATCGAACCCGGAGCCGAGCCCGGCGCCGAGCCCGGTGCCGAGGACAAGCCCGCACCCGAACCCGAGCCCGCCCGCGGCCTGTTCCGCTTCGCCCTCGACCTGTGGGCGTACGGCCAGCTGATGCTGGTGCTGTACGACACCGCGCTGCTCTACAACCTCGCCCGGCTCGGCGACCATCTCCCGTCCGCCGCGGCCGCGTTGGCGGTGCTCGTCGCCACCCGCACCGTCCCGCCCCGGGCCCCGCGCCCGCTACCCGGCCCGTACACCGCCACCCTCGCGGGGACGATCGGTCGGGCGCTCGCACTGTTCCTCGTCCCCGCCCTGTCGATCCGCTACGCGGAGTCCTTCGGCACGCCCGAACTCGCCGCCCTGGCAGGGCTCCTGGTGATCGGCGCGGCGGCCCGCCGGGACGCGCCGCGGCTCCTGCCGCCCGCCCTGGCGGGCGCGGTGGTCGGGTACGCCGTCGCGACCCTCGCGCCCGGCCCGTACTACGAGGCGACCCTCCTGCGGAGCGCGACCGGCGCACTTCTCGCAACGACCGCCCTCTGCGCGCTCCTTGACACCACTCGGGCACGACTGGTCGTGCGCTCGTAACTCCCCAGCCACATACTGTCGCCAAGATGTCACGCAGTCAGGGTCCGGATGGACAGGTTGGGGCGATCATGCGCATGCGGCCGACGGAACAACCCGCGGGCGGGCAGCCGGAGGGCGAGCTGCAGGCCGCCGAACTCCGCGCGGAGCTGGACGAATTACTCCGCGCGAGCCGCTACGCGAGCCAACGCGAACGGCGCCTGAACGAGGCGATCCGGGCCACCCCGGGCCGTCAGCGGCCGGACGGGGAGCTGCTGCGCCAGCTCGCCCAGGCCCGGACCCTGCGCGAGGGCCTGGGCGCCCGCTGCCTCCAACTCAGCGACCAGCTGGAGGCGTTGGAGAGCCGGATCCGCCACCGGCACCAGCCACCACCGCCACAGCACCAGCACCAGCACCAGCACTCCCAACAGCACCAGCAACCGGCCCCGCCGGCCCCGCAACACCACCACCAGCCACTGCAGCAACAGGCCCCGCCGCCCGTCCGCCCCGACCTCGGCGCCCTCACCGAGCGGATCACCGCCCTCCACCGGGCCGGCTCCCTCGCCGAGGCCACCGAGGTGATCGACACCGCCGCCGCCCGCCTCACCTCCACCGACGCCGCGCTGCTGGTCGGC
This sequence comes from Kitasatospora sp. NPDC057512, assembly GCF_042802135.1. Lineage (NCBI taxonomy): Bacteria > Bacillati > Actinomycetota > Actinomycetes > Kitasatosporales > Streptomycetaceae > Kitasatospora > Kitasatospora sp. NPDC057512. The sequence continues at coordinate 5,598 of NZ_JBHVET010000278.1, read as the reverse complement.
ATGCTGGCCCGGTACGGCCCGACCGGCGGCTCGCTCCACCTCGCCCGCAGCATCGCCCGGACCGCGCCCGACCACTCCGTCGCCGTGCTCGCCGAGCTGCGCGAACTGGGCCTGGCCGAGGAGGCCGCCGAGGTGTTCCACGCCTTCTGGAGCTACCCGGCCGCGTCCGTCCCCACCCTGCTCTCCGCACTGGACCAGGCCGGACTGGCCGCCGACAGCGCGACACTGCTCTGGGAGTGGGGGTCGGCGCCGATGCCCGAGCTGACCTCCCTGGCGGCCTGCCTCCAGCAGCACGGCCGCGCCGACGACGTCCGGACGCTGCTGCGCCAGGCCGCCGGCCGCTCCACCGCCGACCTCGCCGCCCTCGCGACCGGGCTGCCACCCGCACTCGCCACCCTCCTGCTGGGCGAACTGGCCGTCCTGCGCCCGCCCACCGAAGTGGTCGGGCTGGCCACCGCCCTGGACGGCACGGGCAACTCCGAGCTGTACGCGCAGCTGCTGGCCGCGCTGCTCGCCGACGAGGCCCGCCACCGCACCACCCTCGCCGCCCTGCGCACCGCCGGCCTGCCGACCCGCCCGCCCGCGGCCCCGCGCTCCCGCTGGGGACGCCGGTAGCGGCGGCACCGGAGGCTGGAGGCGGCGGGCACGCCAAGGGACCCCGGACCCAGAGCCCCCCGAACAGCAGGGAGCCCCCGCCCGCCCCACCAGGGCGGACGAGGGCTCCCCGGGCGAAGCCGGACGACCCGCCGCTAGCAGCCGATCAGCCGCGCGCCCAGGTACGCCTTGACCTGGTCCAGCGACACGCGCTCCTGCGACATGGTGTCGCGGTCGCGGACGGTCACCGCGTTGTCCTCAAGGGTGTCGAAGTCGACCGTGACGCAGAACGGCGTGCCGATCTCGTCCTGGCGGCGGTAGCGCTTGCCGATGGCGCCGGCGTCGTCGAACTCGACGTTCCACGCGGTGCGCAGGTCGGCGGCGAGGCCGCGGGCCTTCGGGGACAGCTCGGCGTTGCGCGACAGCGGCAGGACGGCGACCTTGACCGGGGCCAGGCGCGGGTCGAGCCGCATGCCGACGCGCTTCTCCATGACGCCCTTGGCGTTCGGCGCCTCGTCCTCGAAGTAGGCGTCGATCAGGAAGGCCAGCATGGCGCGGTTGAGGCCCGCCGCCGGCTCGATGACGTACGGGAAGTACCGCTCGCCGGACTCCTGGTCGAAGTACTTCAGGTCCTGGCCGGAGGCCTCGCTGTGCACCCGCAGGTCGTAGTCGGTGCGGTTGGCGACGCCCTCCAGCTCGGAGAACTCGCTACCACCGAAGTTGAAGCGGTACTCGATGTCCACCGTGCGCTTGGCGTAGTGGGAGAGCTTCTCCTTCGGGTGCTCGAAGAAGCGCATGTTCTCGGTGCGCAGGCCGAGGCCGACGTACCAGTCCCAGCGCTGCTGGAGCCAGTACTCGTGCCACTGCTCGTCCTCGCCCGGCTTGACGAAGAACTCCATCTCCATCTGCTCGAACTCGCGGGTCCGGAAGATGAAGTTGCCGGGGGTGATCTCGTTGCGGAAGCTCTTGCCGGTCTGGGCGATGCCGAACGGCGGCTTCTTGCGCGAAGTGGTCTGGACGGCCTTGAAGTTGGTGAAGATGCCCTGGGCGGTCTCGGGGCGCAGGAACGCCAGGCCGCTCGCCTCCTCGGTGACGCCGAGGTGGGTCTTCAGCATGCCCGAGAAGTCCTTGGGCTCGGTGAACTGGCCCTTGGTGCCGCAGTCGGGGCAGTTGACGTCCTTGAGGCCGTTCGGCGGCGGGAAGCCGTGCTTGGCCTCGTACTTCTCCTCCAGGTGGTCGGCGCGGTGGCGCTTGTGGCAGGAGAGGCACTCGGTCAGCGGGTCGTTGAAGGTGGCGACGTGGCCGGAGGCCTCCCAGACCTCGCGGGCGAGGATCACCGACGAGTCGAGTCCGACGACGTCCTCGCGGGCCTGCACCATCGCGCGCCACCACTGGCGCTTGATGTTCTCCTTGAGCTCGACGCCCAGCGGCCCGTAGTCCCAGGCGGCACGCGTGCCGCCGTAGATCTCGCTGCAGGGGTAGACGAAGCCACGGCGCTTGCTCAGGCTGACGATCGTGTCGATCTTGTCGGCGGCCACAGTGCTCTCTTCAGTACGTACGGCACGGTCAGGGCACGGCTGGTTGCGCGTACCCGAATACCTCAGGTTACCGGCCATACGGGTACGTGATTCAAATCGGTATCGTCCGACCGCTCCCACCCTCCGTCACCTCTCGTTCACCCGTCCGAGTGATTTGACAATCATTTCCATGTGAGATGAGAATGATTGTCATGATGATCGGACTGCCTCGACTCGGACTCTCCCGCCGCATCCGCCGCTCCATAGCCCTCGGCACCACCGCGCTCGCCGCCTCCCTCGCCCTCACCGCCTGCGGAGGCAGCAGCAGCGCCGACAGCGGCGGCGGCCGGCTGAAGGTCGTCGCGTCCTTCTACCCGATGGAGTTCCTGGCCCAGCAGATCGGCAAGGAGCACGTCGCGGTCACCGACCTGACCGCCGCCGGCGTCGAGCCGCACGACCTGGAGCTCACCGCCAAGCAGGTCGGCACGGTCCAGAAGGCCGACGCGATCATCTACCTCAAGGGCCTCCAGCCCACCGTCGACCAGGCCGTCGCGCAGTCGTCCAGCAAGCACAAGATCGACGCCACCGCCGCCAGCCCGCTGGTCGACCACCACCTCGACGAGGGCACCGAGGCCGCCGACGGGGCCCACGGGGCGGACGGGGCCCACGGAGCCGACGGCCACAAGCACGAGGACGCGGCCGGCGACCCGCACATCTGGCTCGACCCGACCCGCTACGCGGCGATCGCCAAGAGCGTCGGCGACGAGTTCGCCAAGGCCGACCCGGCGCACGCCGAGGACTACCGGAAGAACACCGACGAGCTGGTCACCAGGCTCACCGCGCTCGACCAGGAGTTCCGGGACGGGCTGAAGGACGCCAGGACCCGGACCTTCGTCACCAGCCACGCCGCCTTCGGCTACCTCGCCGACCACTACGGCCTCACCCAGGTCGCCATCAACGGCGTCGACCCGGAGTCCGAGCCCACCCCGGCCCGCCTCGCCGCGGTGCAGAAGGCCGCCCGGGACAACGGCGTCACCACCGTCTTCTTCGAGACCCTGGTCAGCCCCAAGCTCGCCGACACCGTCGCCAAGGACCTCGGCCTCAAGACCGCCGTCCTGGACCCGCTGGAGGGCGTCAAGGACCCCTCCAAGGACGACTACCTGACCGTCATGAAGCAGAACCTGGCCAACCTCCAGGCCGCCCTCGGCGCCCCGGCCGGAACCGCCGGAACCGCCGGAACCGCGCCCGCCGGAACCGCCCCCACCACCCCCGCCGGAACCGCGCCCGCCGCAGCCGACGCCACCACCCCCGCCCCCGCGAACTGACGGGACCGAGCACCATGACCGACCCGATACCCCCGGCCGTCCGCCTCCGTGACGCCGTCGCCTCGCGCGGCGGCCGGCCGGTGCTGCGCGGCGTCGACCTCACCGTCCGCCCCGGCGAGGTCGTCGCCCTGCTGGGCGCCAACGGCTCCGGCAAGTCGACCACCGTCAAGGCCGTGATCGGCTCCGTCCCGCTGGAGCGGGGCGCCCTGGAGCTGTTCGGCACCCCGTACGGCTCCTTCCGCGCCTGGCACCGGATCGGGTACGTCCCGCAGCGCACCACCGCCGCCTCCGGCGTCCCCGCCACCGTCCGCGAGGTGGTCTCCACCGGACGGCTGCCGCAGCACCGGCTGCTGCCCTTCCGCCGCCGGGACCGCGAGGCGGTGGACCGCGCGCTGGCCGCCGTCGGCATGCTGGAGCGGGCCGGGGACGGCGTGGCCGACCTGTCCGGCGGCCAGCAGCAGCGGGTGCTGATCGCCCGCGCCCTGGTCGGCACCCCCGACCTGCTGATCATGGACGAGCCGATGGCCGGCGTGGACGCCGCCAGCCAGCAGGTGCTCGCAGACACCCTGCGCGCCGAGGTCGGCCGCGGCGCCTCCGTCCTCCTCGTGCTGCACGAACTCGGGCCGCTGGAGCCGCTGATCGACCGCGCCGTGGTGCTGCGGGACGGCTGCGTCGCCCACGACGGCCCGCCCGTGCCCAACACCGGGCTGCACGCGCTGCCCGGCCACGACCACGTCCACCCGCACGCCGACCTGACCCCGCCGAGGCTGCTGGCATGACCGAGATGCTCTCCTACGACTTCATGCAGCGGGCCCTGCTCGCCGCCGTCCTGGTCGGGATCACCGCCCCGGCCGTCGGCATCTACCTGGTGCAGCGCCGCCAGGCGCTGATGGGCGACGGCATGGGCCACGTCGCGATGACCGGCGTCGGCCTCGGCTTCATCTTCCAGACCAGCCCGGTCTGGATGGCCGTGCTGGTCTGCGTGCTCGGCGCCGTCACCATGGAGCTGGTCCGCTCGCGCGGCAACCAGCGCGGCGACATCGCCCTCGCGATGCTCTTCTACGGCGGCATGGCCTGCGGCAAGCTGCTGGTCTCGATGTCCGCCCAGGCCGGGGCCGGCTCGCTGGAGAGCTACCTGTGGGGCTCGATCCTCACCGTCGCCCCCGCCGACCTGGCCACCATCGCGGTGCTCGGCGCGGTGGTCGTCGCGGTCACCGTGGGCCTGCGCCGCCAGCTCTTCGCGATCTGCCAGGACGAGGACTTCGCCCGGGTCACCGGGGTGCCGGTGCGCACCCTCAACCTGCTGCTCGCGGTGATGGCCGCGGTCACCGTCACCGTCGCCATGCGCGTCGTCGGGCTGCTGCTGGTCAGCGCGCTGATGGTGGTCCCGGTGGTCGCCGCCCAGCAGCTCACCCGGTCCTTCGCCGCCACCCAGGCCGCCTCGATCGCGCTCGGCGTGGTCGTCTCGCTGGCCGGCGTCACCGGCTCCTACCACCTCGACGTGCCCTCCGGCCCGGCCATCGTGCTGCTCGCCATCGCGGTCTTCGCGGTGTTCAGCCTGCTCGCCGCGCCGCTCGCCCGGCGGCGCCACCGCGGCACGGGCGAACACGGGCCGAAGGTGTGCGACGTCGAACTGCCGGAACAGGCCTCCGGCGAACCGTCCGGCACGACCACACCTGAGGGACGGGCGGGGCTGGCACAATGATGTGCGAGACGCCCACGACCCCAGGAGGACCCACGGTGACCACCGCAGGCCCGTCGCCGCGCGCCCGCTCGACCCGGCAGCGAGCCGCCGTCTCGGCGGCCCTGGACGAGATCGCGGACTTCCGCAGCGCGCAGGAGCTCCACGACCTGCTCAAGCACCGCGGGGACTCCGTCGGTCTGACCACGGTCTACCGCACGCTCCAGTCGCTCGCGGACGCCGGCGAGGTGGACGTGCTGCGCACCGCCGACGGTGAGGCGGTCTACCGCCGCTGCAGCAGCGGGCACCACCACCACCTGGTCTGCCGGCACTGCGGCGCGACCGTCGAGGTGGAGGGTCCCGCGGTGGAGCGCTGGGCCAACTCGGTCGCCGCCGAGCACGGTTTCAGCGACATCGCGCACACCCTGGAGATCTTCGGGACCTGCGCGGAGTGCGCCAAGAAGGCCTGAGGCCCGTCCGC
>NZ_JBHVET010000277.1:0-9999 GCF_042802135.1 Kitasatospora sp. NPDC057512 | reverse complement strand
CCCCTGGAGCAGGAGTGGCCGGACGGGCGGTCGCGGTGTCAGGAACCCGCGAGCAGGTCCCGCAGCAGGGCGACGGTGTCGGCGTCCAGGTCCCGGCCGGTCCGGCGGCTGAGGGCGTCCAACCGGTTGACTGCGCGCAGGAGTTGGTCCCGGGCGCCGGCCGAGGCGTAGGCGTAGAAGAGGTCCCGGTGCAGCAGTTCGACGTCCGGGGCGACGGCGAGGCCGCGGAAGACGGCGGCCTCGGCGCTGCGGTGGTCGCCGTACTGCAGGCGGCGGGCGGCCAGTTCGTGGGCCGTGTCGACGATCGCCGCGATCATGTCCTGCCGCTCGGCCTCGGCCCAGCCGTACGAGGCCGGCGGGGCCTCGGCGAACGGCGCGCCGCGGACCAGGGCCAGGGCGTGGGCGAGGGCCGCGTCGGCGGTGGCGCTGGTGCTGCGCATCCCGCGCCGGTAGAGGCCGCGGAACTCGTCCCAGTCGCAGGTGACCGCCGGGGCGAAGGAGTAGCCCTCGGTGCCCTCGGTGGGCAGGAAGGCGCGGCCCTCCGGCGAGGTGCCGAACCAGGCGGCCAGGTCGGCGAGTTTGGCCGGCAGCGGGCTCTCGGTGCCGGCCGCGGTGGGGTGCGGGTCGAGGTGCGCCGCGCCGGGGTGCAGGTCGTGGTCGAGCGCGTGCCGGTCGGACCCGGGGCGCAGCGCCAGGTAGACGGCCAGTTCGGTGAGCCGGGGCAGCGCGCCGGGTGCGGCGGCGCCGAGGACTCCCGCGACGTCCACCGGGCCGAGCAGCCGGATCCGGGGGGCGTTGCGGGGGGCGTGCGCCTCCGGGGAGCGGAGGATGGCGAGCAGGTCGTCGCTGTCGCTGCGGCCGGGCGTCGTCCGGGCGACCGGGGCGACGGCGGCGGGGCCGGGCTCGACGGCGGACTCGGACCGCGCCGCACCGACGGCCTCCGCGGCTTCGACGGCCTCCGCGGTCTCCACGGTCCCGGCAGGCCCGGTCCCGAGGGCGACGGCGGCCTCGGGAGCGGCGGCGGGAACGGGCTCGGTCGACGGCGCCACGCCCTCGGCCGTCTTCGCCCCGGCCGTCTTCGCCCCGGTCGGTTCCGCCACCGCCGGCTCCGCCACGACGGGCTGAGGCACGACCGGCTGGACGGCGAGCACGACCGTCGCCGTGGACTCCGAGCCGATGTCCCCCGGCCCGGCCGTCCCCTCGTCCTCCGGCAGGCCCGGCCGCCGCAGGTCGCGGGTGGTCTCGTCGGTCGCCGCCTGCCGTCCCTGCCCGTTGACGGCGAACCGCGCCGGGCCGGCCGGAGCCGGGGCGGGCGCCGAAGCCGGTGCGGGACTCGACGCCGCGGGCGGCAGCGCGGCAGGCGTCGGAGCGGGCGCCACCGGATCGGTGCCCGCGAACGGGCTGGCGCCGGTGCCGATGACCCGGGCGAGCAGCCGGGGGCCGGCGGCCGCGCCCTCCTCCGCTCCACCGGTCGAAGCCCCACCGTTCGAAGCCCCACCGTTCGAAGCCCCGCCGACGGAAGGCCCGCCAGCCGAAGCCCCACCGACCGAAGCCCCGCCGGCCGAAGCCCCACCGACCGCAGCCGCGGCAGCCGGCGCCCCGCCGACCGAAGCCCCGATGGCCGGGACCGCCACGGCGGCCGATGCCCCGACGGCGGCCAGCACCGGTACGGCGGCGGGCAGTTCGGTGGTGTCGGTGTCGTCCTCCGGCCCGTCCAGTGTCCAGGCCGGGGCCGGGTGCTGGGTGGTGTCGTCGGCGACCCGGAGCAGCTCGGCGACCTGGTCGTACTGCCGGTCGCTGAGCCGCTGCAGCTCGACCGTGAGGTGCAGGCCCGGGATCGCGGCCTGGCCGGAGGCCGGCAGGGTCCAGCGGGCGACCGGGCCGGTGCCGCGCTCGGGGGCACGGGTGATGACGGCGACGCAGGTGCGCGGACGGGCGTCGAGCAGGCGTCCGAGCTCGGCCGGGACGTCCCCGCCGGGCTGGTGGGCGCAGAGCACGATCTCGGGCGTCCAGGACTCGTCGGCCTGACCCCGGCTGCGGGCCTCGCGCGGGCTGGTGGCCTCGGCCGCGACCAGGGTGGCGCGGGCCTTGGCGGTGCGCGGGCCGAGAGCGGCGAGCGCGGCCTCCAGGGTGGCGTGGCGGTGCACCCGTTCGGCGGCCGGGCCGCTGATCGGCACCTCCTCGGCGAGGTCCACCAGGTGCAGGTGGAGCCGGTCGGCGAGCGGGCTGTGGGCCAGTTCGACGGCGAGGGTGCGCAGCACGTCGCGGGCGTCGTCCGGGTGGCCGGACAGGTGGAGCAGTCGGACGGCCTCCAGGTCGGCGAGGACCACCGAGCCGTCCGGCGAGGTGCCGAGGGTGACCAGCGCGGGGTACGGCGCGGCGGTCTTCCGGGCCTGGCCGGGGCTGAGCAGGTCGCCCGAGTCGGCGCCGCACCACCAAACGTTGGCGGCGTGCGCGGCGCGGAACGGCGCGATCGGGGTGGCCGGTCCGGACAGGTGCAGTTCGATGGTCCGGTCCGGGGTGATCCGGGCGGCGACGATGGCGGGAAGCCGCTTGCCGCCGCGCACGGTGTTGCGGGCCAGGGTGCGCAGGGAGCGGTCCAGCAGGTCCAGTCCGGCCTGGTCCTGCCGGGCCATCAGCTCGTTCTCGAAGGCGGCGGCCTCGGCCTCGGGCATCGCGATGCGGTGCCGGGGGCGGCGGGCGCGCTGCTGGGTGCCGCGCTTGTGGGCGACGGCGCCGACCATGACCGCCGCGAGCAGGACGCCGACGGTGGAGGCCGAGAGGGCGACGGTGTAGTCGTCGCTGGGGGCCGGGTCGGCGTGTGCGGCGGGGGCGGGCGCGTGGGCCGGCGCGTGCGTGGGCGCGGGCGCCGGGGCCGACTGCGGCGCGCCCGGTGCGGGAGCACCCGGCGCCGGAGCCTGGTCGGCGGGGGCCGGCGCGGGGGCCGGGGCCTGGTCGGCCGGAGCCTGATCAGCGGGAGCCGGTGCGGGCGCCGGTGCGGCATCCCCCGCCCCCGGAACGGTGAGCACCATCCCCGGCACCACCACGTCCGGGTCGGTCAGCTGCTCCCCGTCCGGGGCCTGCGCCCCCTTGTTCGCCTCGAACAGCTTCGGCCACTGCTCCCCGTCCCCCAGCTCCCGCTGGGCGATGGCCGACAGGCTCTCCCCGGCCTGGACGGTGACGGTCCGCTGGCCACCGGACCCGGCCGCACCGCCCGTACCGCCCGCGCCACCGGGCCCACCGGCCTCCGTCCCGGACTGCGGAGCGCTCTGCGGCGTCCCCTGCGGCGCGCCCTGCGCCGCGTCGCCCGAGGGGGCCGGAGCGGGCGGCGCCGGCGTCCTCGCCTCGTCCGGCTTGGCGTCCGCCGGCATCAGCAGCTCCCAGCCGGGCTGGATCGGCCGGTCGGCGTCGAAGCGGATGCCCGAATCGCCCATCACCCGGCCGTCGTTGAGCTTGGCGATCTCCACCCATCGTTCCCCCGAGCCCAGTTGGCGCTCGGCGATGGACCACAGGCTGTCGGCCGGACGGGCGTCCCGGACGGTGTAGGTGCTCTGCTGCTCGGCGGCCGGGGTCAGGGCCGGCGCGGCCTGCGCGGCGGGCAGTGCGGCGCGCTGCACGCCCGGCGTCAACTGCGCCTGGACGGCCGGGGTGTGGTTCGGCTCGGGGACGGCCGCGAAGGCCGAGCCGGCCACCGGGAGCAGGGCGAGCACCGAGCCGACCAGCCCGGCCGCGAGCCGCTGGCTCCAGCCGAAGGCCGGGATGCGGCGGGCGATCCGGCCGCGCAGCTGGGCCGGGATCTCCAGCAGGACGGAGAGCGCGAAGCAGGCCCAGGCGATCCAGCCGACCACCACCAGCGCCCACAGGAACAGGCTTCCGTCGTCCGGACTGGTGAGCGCCTCGCCCACCCCGCCCGAGGCGACCTCGCCCATCCCGGCGACCGCGTCGGTGCCGTACAGCAGCAGCGCGGGGACGCCGAACAGCAGCGCGAGCAGGGCGACCAGCGCGCCGAGCGCGGTGGCCACGGCGCGGCCGCGGCCACGGGGTGGTCGGGGCGCCGGGGCGGCGGGCCTTCGGGCACCGCCGGCTCGATGGGACGTCCCGGCCCGGCCGTTGGGGGCCTGGCCGTTTCGGGCCTGGGCGGTACGGGCCTGGTCCTTGGCACGTGGCGCGGCCATCAGTCGGTCTCCGCTTTCTCGACTCCGTGGACGAGGGTCGCACTGCCCTTGCCCGTTACCTTCCGTTCCCCGAGGGCGCCCAGCAGGACCGGGCGGTAGTCGGCCTGCACGGTGACGGTGACGACCTTGCCGTCGCCGGAGAACTCGATGCCGCCCGCCCGCAGGCCGTACAGGCCCAGGTAGGCGTCGGCGGCGTCCCGCACGTACTTCTCCTGGACCTTGAAGCCCTTCCCCTGCAGGACGGCCGCCCGGTCGAGCTGCTGGCCGCCGACCCGCGCGGCCTCCAGGGCGTAGGCGTCGGTCCGCTCGGCGACCCGCAGCCGGCCGCCGGCGTCGATCACCAGGGCGATGACGAGCACGACGTAGGCCGCGCAGATCGCCACGAAGAGGGCCACCGCGCCCCGGTCGGACCGGCGCGCCGACAGCCGTCGCCGCAGACGGCTCACCACTTCCGTCCCCTCCCCCCACTTCGCACGACGCTCTCCCCACCGGCCCCCACCGGGCGCCACTCGGTACCGTTCCGCCATCCCCCGAGCGCTCTCCGCTTGCGTCTCCCCCGCACGGGCCGTCTCCAATCCCCTGTCTTTCCGGTGACGGCGCCGCGCGCTGTCATGTGCCCCGGTAACGGTCCACCACCGAAGTGAACTCGCCGACGAGGTGCTTCGTCACGGGTATCCCGGACGGTCCGCCGAGCAGATCGGCCAGCTCCACGTCGCAGACCACCGTGACGGTGACGGTGGTGACCGGTCCGCCGGGCAGGTTCAGCTCCCCCTTGCCGACCCGCACGTCGCCGTTGCGGCACCACACGCCCTGCTGGCGCAGCGTCGCGAGGGCGGAGTCCCTGGCCGGCTGGTCCATCCCGTCCACGCTGCGCTGCAGGGAGGCGGTCCGGGCCCCGGCCCGGGCGGCGGCCTCCACGGTGCCGGCCGTGGTCTGCACCCGTCCGGCGGCGACGGCCAGCAGGACCAGCCCGACCACCCCGGGCACGACGATCGCCGCCTCGATCGCGATCCCGCCCCGGTCCGGCCTGCGCGGTCGCGACCGGAGCCGCGACCACCGCCGTGGGCCCGGCGCCCGCAGCGCGTCCGTCACGGCGTCACCGCCGGCGGTACGAAGCGCTCGCGCGGCGCCTCGGCGAACTGGGTGATGTCGGGCGCCTTGAGCCCGGGTATCAGCAGCGGCGGGGTCAACCGGACGGTGACCCGGATGGTCTGCGCCGTGCTGCCGTCGGTCCGCACCGTGTACCCGTGCACGCCCTGCCGGTCGAGGAAGTCGCGGGCCTGCCGCTGGGCCGCCTCGTTCTTCTCGCCGTCCGTCGCGCTGCCCTGCACCCGTCCGGCGTCCACGCCCTCGCGGGCGGCCGTGAGCGCGACCTGCCGGTCGTACCACCACAGCGCGGCCTGGACGACGAGCAGCACGAGCAGCAGGACGACCGGGAAGACGATGGCGAGGCTAAGGCTCATCGACCCCCGGTCGCTCCTGCGACGGAGAGCGGCACGCATCACGGGGTGGCGCCGCCCGCGCCGCCCGCGCCGCCCGCTCCCGGCATGTTCGGGTCCTGCTCGACCTTCTTGACGACCTTGTCCTTCAGCAGGTAGAGCGCGGTCGCCACGGCGCCCGCGACGAAGACCAACGCGATGATGGCGAGGGCGAGTTCGATGCTGATCGCGCCGCGGTCGCCGCGCGCGCGAGCGGCCCGCAGCCGGCCGAGCCGCAGGGTGAACAGCAGGAGTGCGAACTGGACCGGTAGCAGGACGGGGCGCAGCACCCGGCCTGCCAGCTGGACGAGTCGTACGGTCATCGGGTTTCTCCCGGGGGGACGTGGCGGTGTGGTGTGGTGTCGGCTGCTGTGGGGCGGAGGTCAGTTGAGCATCTGGTGCAGCGCGGGGAAGACGATCAGGACGGTCATCAGCAGGGTGAGGGCGGCCCCGGGCGCGACCATCCGCTCGCTGTCGGCGTTCGCCCGGGCGAGGTCCTCGGCGAGCAGTTCCCCGCGCAGGCCCTTGGCCCGGGCCCGCAGGGTGTCGTACACGGCGGCGCCGTCGTTGCCGGACAGCCGCATGATGTCGGCCACGTCCTGGAGCGGGCTGAGCCCCAACTCCTCGGCCAGCGCGTCGAGTCCGGCCCACGGCGGGAGCCGGTCGGTGGCCGCGCGCTCCAGCGCGTCGCGGATCCGCCGGAACACCGCGCCCCGCCCGACCGAGGCGGCCCGGCGCAGCGCCTCGGCGGGGCCGCAGTCGGCGGCCCGCTCCATCGCGACGAGTTCCAGGTAGGCGGCGATGCCGTGCAGGTACTCGGTGCGCGCCTCCTTGGCCTCGCCGCGCACGACGGCGTCCGGGACGAACCAGAGCAGTCCGGCCAGCAGCGGCCCGGCGACCAGCGGCAGGGCGAACGGCAGGCCGACGCCCATCAGCACGGCCATCGCGCCCAGGTAGGCGGGCAGCATCAGGCCGAGCGCGGCGAACAGCAGCTTGTGCACCATGAACCGGGCCGGGGTGCGGCCGATCAGGGCGAGTTCGCGGCGCGGGACGGAGACCCCGCGCAGGTGGACGGACCGCTCGCCGATCCGGTCGTACCAGCGGGGCCGCTCGTCCGGGTCCTGCTCGCGGTCGGCGGGGGTGGCGTGCAGCCGGTCCAGCGCCTGGCGCAGGTCCGGTGGCGCCGGCCGCAGTTCGGCGACCAGGAGGGCGAGGCCGCCGGCCGCGGCGGCGCCGGCCAGCACGGACCAGGGGGAGATCATCGGACCTCCCCGAGCTGCTCGGCCGGCTCCGGCTCGGTCGGCGCGGCGGTGGTCCGCCACCCGCTCCTGCTGCGCCGGTCGGGCGTCAGCAGCCGGGGCACCGGCGGGTGGGAGGCCAGCGCCCGCATCCAGGCGATGATCGCCACGAACAGGGCGGCGACCACGGCGAGCACCACCTGGCCGAGGAAGGTCCCGTACGGCCGGGTGTACTCGGTGTTGAAGGAGCCGACGGTGACGACCAGCACGATGATGCCGACCAGCCAGCGGATGGTGGTCCGGTGCTTGGCCCGGTCGGCCTCGATGGCGCGGCGCTGGCGGACCTCCTCGCGCACCGAGTCGGCCATGTCGGAGAGCGTGCGGGCCAGGCCGGGGCCGCTGTCACCGGCCCGCAGCACGAGCGCGGCGAGCACCTTGTCGGCGGTGGCGTCGGCGAGGCTGTCGGCGAAGGCGCGCAGCGCCTCCTCGGGCCGCCAGCGGGCCTGCAGCCGGGCGGCCAGCTCGCCGATCTCGTCCTCCAGGGCGGCCGGGGCGGTGCGCCGGCTGGTGACGATGGCCTGGTTGAGGCCGACGCCGAGCAGCAGCACGTCGGCGATCCGCTGGGTCCACTCGGAGAGCGCCTCCAGCCGCTCGATCCGGTGGGTGTCCGGGCGGGTGGTGTCGAACAGCCAGGGCAGGCCGAAGACGGCCAGCGGCACCAGCAGCGCGGTCAGCGGGATGCCGGTGAACAGCCAGGCCAGCGGCGCGCCGGCGAGCGCCAGCGGCAGCTGGACGCGGCGCAGCCGGACCATCCGGTGCCCGGCCGTCCCGGGGGCGCCGTACCAGAAGACGTGGAGCCGGCCGGCCAGCGGGTTGACCGCCCGCTCGGCCGCGTCCTCGTCGCCGGGCTCGCCGCCGCGGGCCCAGAGCGCCAGGGCGACCAGGCCGCCCGCGACCGCCAGCCCGCACAGGGCGAAGAGCAGCATCACCGGGTGCCACCGCCGATCCGCAGCTGCAGCGGGGTGGCCCAACTCCCGTACCGGGAGCCGAGCAGCGAGGCGTCGAAGCCGGCCCGGCGCAGGTCGTCCAGGCACTGCGGCGGGGTGTGCGGGACGGCCCGCGGCTCGCCGAGGTCCGGCCGGGGGCCGAAGACGGTGTTCAGCGCGGGCCGGCCGCTCTCCCCGAGGCCGGTGACCTCCAGGACGTGGGAGACGAAGCGGTGCCGGCGGCCGCCGACGGCGGTCTCGTCGACCATGGTGACGTGCACGATGAGGTCCAGGGCGTTGGCGGTGAGCCGGTAGGCGAGTGAGTCGGTCATGTGCGAGCCGTACTCCAGGCAGAGTTCGGCGATGCGGTCGACGACCATGTGCGGGCCGCGGGCGTGCAGGGTGCACATCGAGCCGCCCTCGCCGTTGGTCATCACCCGCAGCATCGGGACGACCTCGCCGGAGCGGACCTCCCCGACGATGATCCGGGAGAGCGTCATGCGCAGCGCGGCCGGGATGAGGTCGCCGAGGGTCAACTCCCCGGCCAGCCGCCCCTCGACGCGCTCGCCGTTGCCCTCGCGGGCCTCCATCGGGACGACCTGGCGCAGGTGGCCGAGGGTGTGCAGCCAGAGTTCGAACTCCGACTCCAGGGTGCCGATCCGCTCGTCCGGCGGGATCTCGGCGGCCATCGCGCGCAGCAGGCTGGTCTTGCCGACGCCCTGGGTGCCGGTGATCATCACGTTCTTCCGGGCCCGGATCGCGGCGGCCAGGAAGGCCGCCAAGGTGGAGTCCAGGGTGCCGAGTTCGACCATCTCGGGGAGCGTCGCGGAGGCCACCCGGTGGCGCCGGATCGCCACGTACGGGCGGGGCGTCACCTCGGTGAGCGCCTGGAGACGCATGCCGCCCTCCAGGCGCAGCGCGAGGGTCGGGCTGGCGGTGGAGAGGCTGCGCTCGCCGCCGCCGTGCTGGCGGGCCAGGTCCTGGAGCAGTTCGACGAGTTCGGCGTCGCTGTCGGCCACCGGCGGTACCTGGCGCAGGGGTTGGTGCACCTTGGAGACCCAGACGTCGTCGCAACCGTTGATCAGGATGTTCTCGATCTCCGGGTCGTCCAGGTAGGGCTGGAGCCGGCCGGCCCGGAACAGCAGGTCGAAGACGGCCTCGGCGAGGGCGCGGTCCTGCTCCCGGGTGGGCGGGATGCCGTGGGTCTGGGCGTACGCGTCGGACCACCGGGCGACGGCCTCCTCGATCAGCGCCCGGCCACGCTGGCGGCGGGTGGCGCGGTCCGGCTCGGAGCCGGAGGAGAGTGTCAACCGGGTGATCTGCTGGTGCAGTTCGGCCGCGACCTGGCGCTTGAGCTCGCGGGCGACCTGCGGGTCGACGGCGGGCCGGGTGGCGGCGCCGCGCAGGTCCAGCGAGGGCAGCTGGGAGGGCACGGCGGTGGGCCCGGCGGCCGCACCGGGCGGGACGGGCTGCGGCGCGACGGGCTGCGCCGTACCGGGCTGGGGCGCGACCGGGCCGGGCTGGTACCCGTGCGCCGGGGCGACCGGGCCGGGCACCGGCCCGCTCCAGGGCAGCGCGGCCGGATCGGCGGTGGGACGCTGGTGCAGGGGGCTACCGCGCACGGAGCACCTCCCCGGGATCGTGCGGGTACGGCCCGTTCACCTGGTCCTGACGGTCCGTCACCAACGGCTGCTGGAGCTGGTACTGGTCGTCCGGCTCGCCGTACGGGGCGGACTGGACGTGCGCCGGGAACGGCGCCGGCGCGGCCGGCTGCGGCGCCAGCCCGGCCAGCGGCGCCACCGGTCCGGTGGTGATCACCGGCGGGACGGGCTGCGGCGGGGCGTACGAGGGCTGCTCGCCCTCGGCCGTCCCGTAGCCGGAGCGGCCGGGCCCGGGCCGGCCGTGGGCCGCCGCACCGTACGGGCCCTGCGCGTGCGGGGCCTGCGTGTACGGGGTCTGCGAGTGCGGGCCCTGCGGGTACGGGGTCTGCGAGTGCGGGCCCTGCGGGTACGGGGTCTGGCCGTGACCGCCCTGCCCGTACGCCGGCTGCCCGTACGGCCCCGGCGCGGGCGCGGGCACCGACGGCTGCGGCGCCATCGGCACGGGCGGGGTCGGTATCGGC
>NZ_JBHVET010000276.1:0-10011 GCF_042802135.1 Kitasatospora sp. NPDC057512 | reverse complement strand
GGCGCGGCCCACCGCGCGGTGGGCCCGCTGCCCGGCGCGATCCCGGTCGGATCGGACGTCCCGGTGGCCTACCGGGGCATGATCGAGACCGCGGCGCGGCGCTGCCCCGAGCCGGAGGTCACCCCGGTGCTGCTGGCCGCCATGCTGAAGGCCGAGAGCGGCTTCGACCCGAACGCCGCCCGCCCGGAGACCGGCGAGTACGGCATCGCCCTGTGGACGCCCTCCGTCTTCGAGGCCTGGGGCAAGGCCGCGACCCACGCCGGCCCGAAGTCGTACTGGGACCCGGGCGACGCGATCGCCGCGATGGGCAACTACGCCTGCTGGCTCGACCAGCAGATAAAGCGCCACGGCTTCACCCGCGACCTGCCCGCCCTGGTCGCGGCGGCCTACCGGACCAGCGACAAGACCGTGACGGCCGCCGGGGGCGTCCCGGAACGGCTTCGGCAACATGTCGACAAAGTGCTTCAGTACCTTCACGGCTACGGTGGGTGACTGCCGAATTGGGATGAGTTATGCCACATCCCCATGTATCCGGCGCGGGCACCCGGGTGACGGGCCTCCGGTCTGGGATCCTCGGCGGCATGATCACGAAGCTCCGCGCGGCTGTCGCGCAGTGGACCGTCGTCGTCCCGGTGGTGTCGTTCCTCGTCCTCGCCCTGACCTGGCACAAGGAACTCCCCGGCTGGGTGGTGGCGGTGGTCGCCTGCTTCCTGGTGGCCGCCGTGCTGTCGGCCGTGCACCACGCCGAGGTCATCGCGCACTGGTCGGGGGAGCCCTTCGGATCCCTGGTCCTCGCCGTGGCGGTCACCGTGATCGAGGTCGCGCTGATCGTGACGCTGATGGCCGACGGCGGGGACAAGTCCTCCACCCTGGCCCGGGACACCGTCTTCGCCGCCGTGATGATCACCTGCAACGGCATCCTCGGACTGTCCATCCTGGTCGCCGCCGTCAAGTACCGGACCGCCGTCTTCAACGCCGAGGGCACCGGCGCCGCGCTGGCCTGCATCGCCACCCTCGCGACCCTCAGCCTGGTGCTGCCGACCTTCACCACCAGCTCGCCCGGCCCCCAGTTCTCGACCACCCAGCTCACTTTCGCGGCCACCGCCTCGCTGGTGGTCTACGGGCTGTTCGTGGCCACCCAGACCGTCCGGCACCGCGACTACTTCCTGCCCGTCACCCCCGAGGGCCGGGTGCTGGCGGAGGAGGAGCACGCCTCCCCGCCCACCCTCCGGGCCGCCGGGATCAGCCTGCTGCTGCTCGCCGTCGCCCTGGTGGCGGTGGTGGGCCTGGCCAAGGGCGTGTCGCCGACCATCGAGAAGGCCGTGGAGGACGCCGGGCTCCCGCACGCCGTGGTCGGCGTCGTGATCGCCATGATGGTGCTGCTGCCGGAGACCATCGCGGCGCTGCGCGCGGCCGTCCGCAACCGGGTGCAGACCAGCCTCAACCTCGCCCTCGGCTCGGCGCTCGCCAGCATCGGCCTGACCATCCCGGCGGTCGCGATCGCCTCCACCTGGCTCTCCGGCCCGCTCGTCCTCGGCCTCGACCCGGCGCACATGGTGCTGCTGAGCCTGACCATCGTGCTGCTCACCCTCACGGTCATCCCGCGCCGGGCGACCCCGCTGCAGGGCGCGGTGCACCTGGCGGTGCTGGCGGGGTACGTGGTGCTGGCGCTGAACCCGTGAGGGCCCGCCGGCCGTAGTCGACAGTGGAAGCCCCTGGCACGTTCCCCCGTGCGGTCAGGGGCTTCCGCCGTTCCCGGGCCGGGTCGGGTGGTGCCGGTGGGATCAGTGGGACTAGTGGGACCAGTGGTGAACCCGGGAGGCGGTGCCGGCCGTGGTACCGGGTGAGGGCCCCGGTCCGCCCCCGTGGTCGGGGCCCTCGTCGAACCCGGTGCGACCGCCGTTGATCCCCCCGTGGGGGTCCGCGCCGCGGAACGACGGAGAGCCCCCGGTCCCGCTGCTGCTCGCGGGCCGGGGGCTCGATTGCGTCCGGGCCGACGGGGTCGGGAGCCGGTGCGGCGACGGCGGGCGCGGTGCGCGACCCCCCCGGGCCCCCGTGCGGTGAGTGGGCCCGTACGGCAGGGGTGGCCGGTATTGGCCGGTTCGCGGGGTGGCCTGCGTGTCGGGGCGGTGGGCGGGCGCCGGGGTTCTCTATCGTCCGTCCGGAACCGCCCGGTCCGAGGACCCCGTTGCGCGTACAGCCGATCCGACCCGTGGGAGAGTGCGATGCCCGGCCCAGAGCAGACCGTCCGGCCCGAGGAGACCGTCAGCGGCGGGGAGGCCGTCCGGGGCGGCGGGAGTGCCGACGTCATCGTGGTCGGCGCCGGACCGGCCGGCTCCACCGCCGCCGCCCACCTCGCCCGGACCGGACTGGACGTCCTGCTGCTGGAGAAGTCCGCCTTCCCGCGCGAGAAGGTCTGCGGGGACGGCCTCACCCCGCGCGCCGTCAAGCAGTTGACCGACCTCGGCATCGACGTCTCCGAGGAGGCCGGCTGGCTGCACAACCGGGGCCTGCGGCTGATCTCGGGGCACCGCTCGCTGGAGTTCGACTGGCCCGAGCTCTCCGCCTACCCCGGGTACGGACTGGTCCGGCGCCGCGCCGACTTCGACGAACTGCTCGCCCGCAAGGCCGCCTCGCTCGGAGCCCGGGTGGTCGAACGCGCCAATGTGACGGGCCCGACGCTGGACGAGCGGACCGGCCGGATCACCGGCGTCACCGCCAAGCTGGGCGAGGAGCGGCGGCCGGTCGTCTACCGGGCCCCGATCGTGGTCGCCGCCGACGGCAACTCCACCCGGCTGTCGGTGGCGATGCGGCGCTACCGCCGCACCGACCGCGCGATGGGCGTCGCGTACCGGACGTACTTCACCACCCCGCGGCACGACGACCGCTACCTGGAGGCCTGGCTCGACCTGCGCGACCCCGACGACCGGGCCCGGCGCCTGCTGCCCGGCTACGCCTGGGTGTTCGGCATGGGCGACGGCACCGCCAACGTCGGCCTCGGGGTCCTCGACACCGCCGGGACCGAGGTGGACTGGCGGGAGCTGCTGCGGCGCTGGTGCGACGGCCTGCCCCCGGAGTACGGCTACACCCCCGACGGGGTCACCGAGCCGATCCGCGGCGCCGCCCTGCCGATGGGCCTCAACCGCGGGCCCCACTACGCCGACGGCCTGCTGCTGGTCGGCGACGCGGGCGGGACGGTCAGCCCGGGCACCGGCGAGGGCATCGCCTACGCGATGGAGTCCGGCCGCTACGCCGCCGAGACCATCGTCCAGGCCCTCGCCCGCCGCACCGACCGCGGCCGCGAACTCGCCCTGCGCGCCTACCCGCAGGCGCTGCGCTCCGCCTACGCGGGCTACTTCGCGCTCGGCCGCCTGGCCGCCGACCTGCTGGGCCGCCCGAAGCTGCTCGGCGCGGCCGGGGCCGCCGGGCTCGGCCACCCGGCGCTGCTGAAGGTGGCGTTCCGGCTGATGGTCAACCTGACCGAGCCGAACTCCAAGGACGCCCTCGACCGGCTGCTCCACCTGCTCGGGCGGGTCGCCCCGGGGAGATGATCCGGGCGCACCGGACCGCTCATCCTCGCGGACGGGCGGTCCCGGCGTCCCGGCTTTGGCCGAATCCGCCGAGTCGAACGCGCAGCCGCACGGATCATGTTGACGAACGATCAGATGATCCGATTGCCTGGTGTCGAACCAGCCACGGAGGGTGAGCACAACGCTCCTCCGTGGCTCCTTTTCGATCGCTGACCCGTTCGACGGAGACACCGTGCGCCTTCGCCTTCGCCTGCTCGTCGCGCCGCTCGCCGCGGCCGCCGCCCTCACCGCCGTGACCGTCCCCGCCGCCGCCGCGGCCCCGGCGGCCACCCCCACCGACCAGTGCTCCGCCGCCTTCCGCCACGACGACGCCCGCCTCGGCCCCGCCGACCTCCCGACCACCGGGCCGGTCGGCCGCCAACTCGTCGGCTACCAGCGCACCGGCGGCGCGGGCGAGCAGGACTTCCTGGCCACGTACTACGACCCGGCCGGCAACGGCGGCAAGGGCGGCTGGATCTACCCGCCGGCCGACGGCTACGTCACCCTGCCCGACGGCAGCCCGATCGAGTTCGACCTCACCCTCTACCCGAACCAGAACATCGACCGCTACGGCAGCGAGTACGGCGCCTACCTCGCCCCCGAGGGCCTGCCCTACGCCAGCCGCGCGCTCCCGCCGCAGAGCCTGGACGGCACCCCGCCGGCCGCCTGCAACTACCACGACTACAAGGTGGTCAAGGCCTTCACGGTGCACGCCGGCCCGATCGCCCCGTGGTTCAACCAGCCCGGCTGGGGCCTCCAGTACCAGCTCGACGCCACCCTGCTGCCCGGCGGCCCGGCCAAGCTGAACGTGCTCTGGCTGGTGGAGAACGGCTACCTGGCCCGGATCTGACCGCGCTCCGCCCGCACGCCCGCTCCGTCCGTACGGGCGGAGCGGGCATGCGGGCCCGGAGGCCGGAATATTCGCTGGCGGGCCCGGGGGAGCGGGCGATAGGAAGACGGGATGACCATCAGCGATCCCGCCACCTCCCAGCGGGTGTTCCGCCCCACCGTCCTCGACCTCGGCGACGCCCTGCTGCGCCCCTGGGGGCCCGGCCTCGACGTGCCCGGCGGC
Organism: Kitasatospora sp. NPDC057512; assembly: GCF_042802135.1. Lineage (NCBI taxonomy): Bacteria > Bacillati > Actinomycetota > Actinomycetes > Kitasatosporales > Streptomycetaceae > Kitasatospora > Kitasatospora sp. NPDC057512. The sequence goes on along the minus strand of NZ_JBHVET010000276.1, from coordinate 5,370 downwards.
ATCGTGCCCGCCCTGCTCGCCGCCGCGGCGGACCCGGCCGTCGCCCGTTGGAGCCCGCTCAGCGCCACCGGCCCGGTCGACCCGCACGCCTACCTGGAGCGCTGCGAGGCAAGCTGGGCCGACGGCAGCGCGGCCCCCTTCGCGGTGATCGACGCCGCCGACGGCAGCCTCTGCGGCAACGCCTACCTGGGGTGGACCAACCGGGACGACGGCGTGGCCATGGTCGGCTACTGGCTGCTCCCCGCCGCCCGCGGCCGGGGCCTGGCCACCCGGGCCGCCACCGCCGTCACCCGCTGGGCCGTGGAGCACGCCGACGCCCGCCGCATCGAGCTCTACCACGCCGTCGGCAACGAGGCCTCCTGCCGGGTCGCCGAGCGGGCCGCCTTCCCGTACGAGGGCACCCTGCGCGCCTCCTACACCTACGGCGGGGGCGTCTACACGGACGAGCACCTGCACGCCCGGCTGGCCTCGGACCCGTTCACGGACTGAGCGCCCGCCCGCGGGCCCGCGGCCGACGGAAGGCACTCAGCCCCGGACGGTCCCGCCGCGGACCGCGTACGCGTGGGCGGTGGACTCGGCGAAGCGCTCCTCCTGCATGGCCGTCAGTCGCTGGACCACCAGGACGGCGAAGACGGCGGCGACCACCTCCAGCACGTCGGAGACCAGCAGCCAGCCGAGGGCGGTCTGGTAGTCGTCCGGGTACTTCGCCGAGTCCAGGTAGTTGGCGCCGAACCGGCCGGTCGCGTTGGCCAGCCAGAAGGTGGCCCACCAGAGGTTGACCAGCGGCTGGGGATGCGGCAGGCGCACCCCGGAGGCGTCCGGCCGGGCGCTGGCCTTCCAGGTGTCGACCGTGATCCGGAACGGGAACCAGAGGGCGACCACCGGGGTGAACCAGCCGCCGATCGCCCAGCCGCGCTTGAACCGGTGCCCGCTCGGGTCGAAGACCTCGGCGTTCACCCGCACCCGGTGGAACCAGGTGACGAAGGCGACCGCCGAGGCCAGCAGGGTGAGCGTCTGGACCAGGTTGACGTTGTCGTAGAGCAGGGCCGCGTCCGTCAGCGCGGACTCGTCGGCCAGGTCGGAGTCGGCGGCGAACTCCCCCGCCTCCCCGTACAGGCGGAAGCCCACGGCGAGCGAGGCGAGGGTCGCGGTGCCGCACACGGCGAGCAGGACGGTGGCGGCGGTGGAGCTGGGTCTCGGCGAGCGGTACAGGGCGGGCGAAGGCATCGGGGACGGACTCCTGGACTGGACCAATGTGACGGGGCGACACCCTAGGGCCTGCGGGCCGCCCCGGACCAGCGGCTTTTCGCGGACCGCACCGCACGACGGGCCCCGGCGCGCGGACGCCGCCCCCGCCCCGGCCGCGGCCCGCGCTCCGGAGCGACGGCGTGCGCGCGGAGCGGTGGCCCAGCCGGCCCGAACCGACGGCCGCGCGGCCCCCGCCGTGGCTCCTTGCCACGGCCCCCGCCGCGGATCCACGGGGCGCAGGCTGCGCGCGCGGCGGGGGAGCGACCTAACCTGGAAGGGAGCGTTCGGTGCGTCGCCCGCGAACGGAAGCGACGGAAGCGGTGGTCATGACGGTGGTCTCGGCGGCTCTCTTCGGTACCGACTGGTGGCAGCCCGCGCTGCCCGGCGGTGCCGAGTTGCTGCGCGAGTGCGCGGTACGGGGCTGGACGGTCGTGCTGACCGGCCCCGGGCCGGCCGGGGCGCCGGCGCTGGCCGTGGCCGATCCCGGGGGCGACCCGGTGCGGGCCGCGCTGGACCTGGTGGACGGCGGGCCCTCGCACGCCGTGGCCGTCGCCGGGAGCGTGCGCGAGGTACGGGCGGCGCGGCGGGCCGGGGTGCCGTGCGTCGCCCTGGCGGCCGGCCGGGACACCGGCCCCGAGCTGCGGGCGGCGGGTGCGGCCGAGGTCCACCGCGACGCCGCCGCCCTGTTGAGCGTCCTGGACGACAGCCTGCTCGCCCGCCCCCGGGCCTTCGGGCCCGTCGGCGCCGGAACAGGCGGTGCCCGGAACGGTTAGCGCGAGCCCGTGCCGGGCAACCGCCCGGATGCGAGCACGTCACCCGAAGTGTCGGAGGTGACCGAGATGGACGGACCCGCGTTGAGCGGATGGGAGCGGCGGCTCCTCGAGGAGATCGAGTCCGATCTGCGCCAGGACACACGGCTCGACCGGAAGCTGAGCACCATGGGCGCCGAGCCGCCGAGCCGGGTCCGGCGCGTGCTCCGCGGAATCGGGCGCAGGTTCTCGGCGGGGGTCGTGCTGACCGCCCTGGTGATGACGATGATCTGCCTCGGGGTGGGCCTGCGGACCCCGGCCACCGCCGTGCTGGTCGCGCTCGGCGTGGTCTGGGCGGCCACGGTGGCGGCCGCGTTCGCCGCCTCCGAGCTGCTGCGCCGCCGGCGCGCGGGCCGCGGCGGCACCGAAGCGGTGGACCCGGCGGAGGCCCGGGAACGCCGGGAGCGCCGCGAACGGCGGCCCTGGGACCGTCCGGAGGCGTGACACCATGACCACCGACCTGTGGGAGCACCGCCCGGGCTCCCATCCCGCCGCCGACCTCACGCTGGTCGGGTACGAGGTGCTCGCCACCGACGGCCCGGTCGGCCGGGTCGAACAGGACGCCGGGGACCACCTGCTGGTCGACGCCGAACCCTGGGTGCCCGGCACCCGGGTGCTCGTCCCGGCCGGGCTGGTCGCCCGGCTCGACCACCTCGACCGCGCCGTCCACCTCGACTGCCCGCGCGCCAGGCTCAGCTCCGCCCCGCCCGCGGCCGTCGACCTGACCGCCCCGCACCCGCGCTGAGCGACCGCGCCATGGGCTGGCCGTCCACCACGCTCACCGGCCGCGTGATCGCCTTCCTGGTCGCGCCGTACGGGGCCGAACAGGTCGAGCTGACCGACCCCTGGCAGGCCGTCGCCGAGTCCGGCGGCACCCCGCGGCTGCTGTCCACCGCCGAGGGCCGGGTCCGCACCGTCCGGCACCACGCCGAGGGCGACACCTTCGCCGTGGACGCCCTGGTCGCCGAGGCCGACCCGGCGGCCTACGACGGGCTGGTCCTCCCCGGCGGCGTCGCCAACCCCGACCGGCTGCGCCTGGACCGCCCGGCGGTCGCCTTCGTGCACGCCTGCTGCGCCGCCGGCCGTCCGGTCGCGGCGATCTGCCACGCGGCCTGGACGCTCATCGAGGCCGACGCCGTCCGCGGCCGCACCCTCACCTCCTGGCCCAGCCTGCGCACCGACCTGGTCAACGCCGGCGCCCACTGGGTGGACGAGCCGGTCCACGTCTGCCACGACGGCCCCGGCCCGCTCGTCACCAGCCGGAAGCCGGGCGACCTGCCGCTGTTCGACGACGCCTTCGTGACGGAGTTCGCCCACGCGGCGGCGAAGCGGAGGAGGTGAGCGAGGGGGAGCGAGGGCGGCGTCAGTCGCCGCGGAGGCGGACGAAGGTGGCGGACGGCGGGCGGCCGGTGAGGGTGAGTTCGGCGCGCAGCGGGGCGGTCAGCGGGTGGACCTGGCCGTGGTCCGGGTCGGTGGCGGGCGGGCCGAGCAGGGGGCGGGCGAGTTCGGCGACCTCGCGGGACTGGACCGGGGTGAGCCGCGGGGTGGTCAGGAACACCCGGCCGTCGTCCAGCTGGAGGATCAGCGCGTGCGGGTGGGCGGCCGGGCCGGTGACGGCGCGGACGGTGGCGTCGAGGGTGTCGCCGCGGCGGTACTTGACCCAGACGCGGCCCGCGCCGCGCGGGCGGTACGGGGCCGCCGCGGCCTTGCAGACCAGGCCCTCCACCCCGGTGTCGGCGAGCCGCTCCATCCACTCCAGGGCCTCCGCCCGGTCCGTGGTGGCCATGACCGGCCGGATCGGCGGCGGGACGTCGGCGAGGGCGGCGAGCAGCAGCCGGCGGCGGTCGGTGAGCGGCAGGGCCCGCACGTCGCGACCGGGCAGCGCCAGCAGGTCGAAGGCGATCAGCCCGAGCGCCACGTCGGGGGCGGCGGCGCGGGCCCGGCGGGTGCGCAGCAGCTCGCCGAAGGCGAACCGGCCGTCGCGCCAGGCGACCAGCTCGGCGTCCAGCACCAGGCCCTCCGGCAGCCGGGCGACGGCGGCGGCGATCGGCGGGAAGTCGGGGGCGAGGTCGCGGCCGCCGCGGGACTGGAGGTACGCGGGCCGCTCGCCCCGGGCGAAGGCGACGCAGCGGAAGCCGTCCAGCTTCAGCTCGTACTGCACGCCCCCGCCGCCCAGGCCGTCGGCGGGCGGGACGGCGGCCACGGCGGCCGGGCGCATCACCTCGACGGGCGGGTGCAGCACCTGGCCCGGCCGCGTTCCTTCCGCCCGGCTTGTCGGTGGTGACCCCGTCGGCGGTGGCGCGGCCGGCGCGCCGGGCAGCGGCCGGGCCCGCTCCGGGTCCAGCAGCGGGGCCAGCAGGTCGCCGTGCGCGGCCAGCCGGTCGGGCACCTCGGCGAGGGTGAAGACCAGGTCCCGTTCGTCGGCGGCCCGTTCCAGCTCCGCCCAGGTCAGCGGGGTGGAGACGGTCGGCAGCGGTCTGGCCCGCAGGGTGTACGGCGCGGCGGTGGTCTTCTTGGCGTTGTTCTGCGACCAGTCGACCAGCACCCGGCCCCGGCGGCGGGCCTTGGCCATGGTGTGCACCACCAGCTCCGGGTGCTCGGCCTCCAGGGCGGCGGCCAGCGCCTTCGCGTAGCCGGAGACCCGGGTGCTCGGCGCGGGCTCGATCGGGACCAGCAGGTGCAGGCCCTTGGAGCCGGAGGTCTTCACCCAGGCCGCCAGGCCGTCCGCCGCGAGCCGCTCGCGCAGCAGCAGCGCGACCGTGCGGCAGGTGAGCACGTCGGCGCCCTCGCCGGGGTCCAGGTCCAGGACCAGCCGGTCGGCGAGGGCGGGTCGGGCCGCGTGCCACTGCGGGACGTGCAGTTCCAGGCAGCCCAGGTTGGCGACCGCCAGCAGCGCCGCGCCGCTCTCCAGCACCACCTGGCGCAGCTCGCCGGTGTTGCTCGGCACGTCGACCGTGCGCACCCAGTCCGGGGTGCCGGGCGGCGGGTTCTTGGCGACGAACACCTCCGCCTCGACGCCGTCCGGGCAGCGCAGGAAGGAGACCGGGCGGTCGCGCAGGTGCGGGAGGAGGGCGGCGTGCACGGCGGCGTAGTAGCGCAGCACCTCGCCCTTGGGGGTACCGGTGCGCGGGTAGTACACCTTGTCGAGGTGGGAGAAGGCGAGGGTGCGCCCGTCCACCGTCATCTGCGGCACGGTCCGCCTCCGATGCCTCCGTCGCCTCCGCTGGGGTGGCCCCGCTGTCAGTCTGCCCCGGTCCGGCGGCCACCGCCTCGGCGCCGGCGCCCCGGGCGGTCCGCGACCGCGGACCGCCTC
>NZ_JBHVET010000275.1:0-10032 GCF_042802135.1 Kitasatospora sp. NPDC057512 | reverse complement strand
GTCCGGTGCCCCTCCGCTTTTTCGTGCCCGGCCGGCCGGGATTGCGGAACGGCGGTCTCCAATTCCCGGTCATGGCCCGAACTTTGCCCTCCCATGGGTTAGGTTCACCGAACAGGTGTGCTCGACACCTCGTCACAATCCTTGGGGGGATGGGGAGTTGGCCGATCAATTCAAGATCGACATGGATCGGATGAGAACGGTGTCCAAGCAGCTCGATGAATGTGCCAAGCGCATGAAGACGGTCGCCAAGAGCCTGGAGAACGCCGGGATCGCCCGCCAGACCGGCAACGCGTGGCTCGACTCGGCTTGCCTGGGCTTCGAACGCCACTGGCACGGAGCGATGGGTCGGATGGGCAAGCTGGCCCACAACCTCCACGAGGGCCTGGACGAATCGCTCAAGGCCTACTCGGACAACGAACAAGGCGTCGCCAAGGCCTACGGCGCGACCTGATCCGACCAGCAGCGGGGGACATCCACCATGAGTGACAAGAACTGGCCGGGCCTCGGCTTCTGCCCGGCCCCGGGGGACCTGGCGGGCATCGCCAAGATGTACGCGGACGTCGACGCCGTCGCCCGGGAACTGGAAGAACTGCGGAGCACGCTCGCCGGCATCGGCTCCGACGGCGGAGCCTGGGAGGGCGAGGCGGCCCGCAAGTTCGCCGACAAGCTGGGCCAACTACCCAAGTACCTCACCCAGGGCCACGAGTCGATGGCCGCCTGCTCGCGGGCCCTCAAGGCCTGGCACACCCAGCTCTCCGGCATGATCACCACCGGCCGCACGATGGAGGCCGAGGCCGTCGAGCTGCGCGCGCGGCTGGCCGACACGGACGGCCAGGTCACCTCCCTCGGCAACACCCTGAAGGGCTACGCGCAGAACGGCGGGCAGACCGCCGACAACGTGATCAACCGCGCCCAGGCGCAGTTCGACGCGGCCCGGGAGGCCAGCACCCGCTGCCACCACCAGCTCGACGAGGTCATCAAGCGCGCCCACAAGCAGTTGGAGGACCACCGACACAAGGCCGAGGCCGCCGCCAAGGCGATCGTGGAGGCGTCCCGCCACCACCCGCCGGACCCGGGCCTGTTCAAGCGGATGCTGGACAAGGTGAACAAGGCCTGGCAGAAGTCGCTGGACTTCCTGTCCGACCATGCCGACATCCTGTCGATGATCTCGGCCGGGCTGACGATCGCCGCGCTGTTCACCCCGTTCGGCCCGGTGCTGGCCGTCGCGGCCGTGCTGACGAGCGCGGGCGCGCTGAGCGGTCACAGTATCGCCAAGCTCCGTGGCAAGGACGTGTCGTGGCTGACCATCGGACTGGATTCGTTGGGCGTGATCCCCGGCATCGGGGCGATCAAGGGATTCGCCACCGCCGGAAAGTCGCTCACCAAGATCCCGGGCAGCGGTCTCGTCAACAAGCTGGTCGTGGCACCGATCAGGAATCTCAAGGCAGAAGTGGCGGCGGCCAAGGGATCCGGTTTCACCGCGCGAGCCGCGGGCGCCGGCAACACGGCACTCACCATGGCCAGGAATCCACTGTCGACCAGGGCCATCACCTTTTTGCGGCCCACGCTCGACCCTGCGAAGGTCACGGCCGGGGCAAAGGCGGCCTCGATCGCCCACGGCATCTACAAGCAAGTGGACAAAGCGATGGAGAGAAAGAGCGCGAACCAGCGCGTCGTGCTTCCCGGGCCACTCGCGAAGCCCACGGTCCGTCCCGCGTCCGCCCCGTTCCTGAACGCCGTCGGCTGAGAGGAGAGACCCATGGCGAAGGACCTCCATGTGACGCTCCCCGCCGAAGGCGGACGGATGGCCGCGGTGCCCGAGGTGGCCGAGGCCGCACGGCGGGCCGAGACGCTCTACGGGATCAACCTGCTGCACGACCACGTGGCCCGCGATGTGGTGGCCAAGCACCTGCGGATGCGGGACCAGCAGGATTGGTACTCCGAACTGGCCGGTCTGTTCATCATCGGGGGGATCGCGGGCGCCGTGTTCTTCGGCACGTCGATGAGCTCGCCCGCTGAGGCCCAGCAGGTGGCCGGCCTGGTGGCGACGATCCTTGCGATTCCCGTCGGTATCTGGATCGGGTTGTACGGCATGTCCTGGGAGACGGAGAAGAATACCGCCTCCGTGCACTTCACCACCTACGTCGGCCTGTTGAACCGGGCACGGGGAGCCGGGCTGACGGTCAGGATCCCGCCTGAGTGGGGAACCGCCGCCGAGCGGGCCTCGTGGGTGGAGGGCACGGCCGCTCCACCTCCGCAGTCGGCAACCGCCCGGGGCGCGTCCCCCACCGGTCCGGCTCCCCCTCAGCCGGCCGTGGCGCAGCCGACCTCGTGGTGGCCGGCCGACGCCGTGATCGACCCGAAGTTCCCGGTACTGCCGACCGCCGTACTCGCGCGCCACTGGGCCCTGGCCGGCCGGTCCCGCGAACTCGGTGCTCCGCACGGTGTCGACTTCCTGGACGAACAGGCCGTCCGGGGGCTGCTCACCGCCGTGAAGCGGTCCCGCAGGCGGATCAGCGTGTGGGGCAGGACATTCGTCCTCACGGTGGTCGCCGGCATGATCGTCGCTCCCATGGGCATGGACCCCGCCGGTGCCGGGTACCGCCGACAGCTCACCTCCCTGGGGATCGGACTGATCGCCATCGGCGTGCTCGCTGTCCTCCCCGCGCTGAAGGAGCTCTGGACGTGGCGCCGCTCCGGCTTGCGCGAGCGCGCCAACGCCTACCTCGACCTGCTCGTCGAGGCCCATTCGTACGGCGTCCCGGTCCCCGTCCCGCCGTCCTGGCTGGACGTCCGCAACCGCATCCGCAAACCCTCATGAGCTCCGTGGGAGGCCCGATGTCCGGCACCCCGACAGCCGACCGTCCCGCTCCGGCCGAGGACACGCCGCTCCAGATCCGCTTCATCGTCCCGCCCGCCTTCCACGAGATCCCGGTGTTCGGCACCGAGGAGCAGGTGGCGGAGGAGCTCTGGGAGATGGTCTGCGAGGTACTGGCCTCCCGGCCCGAGGAGGACCGGGCGACCTGGGCCATGACGCTGGCCGGGCTGATCCCGTCGATGGCCGAGGCCGGGGTGATCCACGCCGGGATGTGCCTGGTGGACGTGGACGGCCGGCCGAGCATGGCCACGATCACCGCCTCGCTGTGCCCCTTGGAGGGCACCGACTACCCGGGCGCGGTGGACTTCCTGCTCACCCGGCTGGCCCTGTCCCGTCCGGAGGCGGAGGTGACGGCGGTCGAGCTGCCGGCCGGGCGGGCGGTGGCGGTCATCGACGCCGTCGCGACGGCGGTGGACGACGGGTCGACCCCGCTCGACGGCCTGGCGGTCCCGCTCGTCGACGGGGTGCTGACCACCTCGGTGATCCAGGTGCACCTGCCGCTGCCGAACGAGTCGCAGCTGCTCTCGCTGGAGCTGAGCACCCCCTGCCCGGAGGACTGGGTGCTGTACTCGGAGCTGTTCGCGGACGTCGTCCGCAGCATCCACCTGGAGTTCGCCGACCTCCCGACCGTCTCCGAGCCGCTGTACGACACGGTGGACGAGGAGGTCGCGCAGCGGGTGAGGGCCGCCTTCGGGTGATCGCGTCCGGGTGATCAGCTGAGGGTAGCCTTGCCGGAGTGAGCACCTGTGCGACCGTGTCGCGTGAACTTTCGGAACCGCTGGCCGCGACGGCGGCGGTGGCGAGCACCTGGCTGCTGGTGGAGCAGAACGGGCCGTGGGGCGCGAAGGCGCTGGGCGAGAGCCATCTGGACGCGGCGGTCGGGCGGGCGCTGGAGGCGGCCGCGGCCGGGACGGGCGTGCGGGTGGCGCTGATCCGCCGGCCGGGCCGGCACGCCGACTGCCTGCCGACCGCGCGGCACGAGGTGATCGTGGCGCACACGGTGCCGGGTCGCGGCTGGGTGCGCCGGGCGGCGGTGGCGGATCCGGCGGAGCTGCTGGGCCTGGACTTCGCGGCGCTGGGCGCCGGGGACCACAGCGGCTTCGGCGCGGAGCACGTCGGCGGCCCGGTGGCCCTGGTGTGCACCAACGGGCGCCGGGACCGCTGCTGCGCGCTGCTGGGCCGTCCGCTCGCGGCGGAGCTGGCGGCGGCCGGGCACAGCGAGGTGTGGGAGGTCACCCACCTGGGCGGGCACCGCTTCTCCCCCACGATGCTGGTGCTGCCGTACGGCTACGCGTACGGGCGGCTGACGCCGGAGACCGCCAAGGAGGTGCTGGCGGCGACGGCGGCCGGGCACACGGTGCCGGAGTGGTCGCGCGGCTGCTCGGGCTGGGAGCGTCCGGGCCAGGCGGCCGAGCACGCGGTGCGGCTGGCGACCGGCGAGACCGGGGTGGACGCGCTGACGCTCGTCCAGCGGCCGGACGGCGAGCGCCGCTGGCTGGTGACGGTGCTGCACCGGGACGGCCGGTCCTGGGAGGTGGACGTGATCGAGGCGGTGAGCGAGCCGGCGCGTCCGGAGAGCTGTGGCAAGGCGGCGGGGACGCCGTCGCGGATGGACGTGCTGTCCGTACGAGGGGTCTGAAGCACGACGGCACGGCGGCCCCGCGCCCGTGGGGGTGGGCGCGGGACCGCCGTCGGCGGCGGGGCTCAGCCGGCGGCCTTGGCGACGAACTCCGTGGTGTACGTCTTCGCCAGGTCGATCGACCCCTCCTTGCCCTTCACGTCCGGGTGGAACGCGGCGAGCACCGAGAGCACCGTCTTCGGCCCGTCGGGCGGCATCACGCCGTCCGTGGTGAACATCGGCAGCGTCGCCTTGATCGCCGCCGCGTACTGCTCGGCGCCGCCCTGGGCGTAGTCGGCGGGCATCTTCGCGGCGATCTCCTCGGGGCTGTGGGTGGACATCCACATGAGGGTCTTCACGAAGGCGTTGGCGAGCTTCTGGGTGGTGTCCTTGTTCTTCTCCACCCAGTCGGTGTTCATGTACAGCGACGAGGACGGGTACAGCCCGCCGAGCGCCTCGCGCGAGCCCTCGGGGGTGCGCATGTCGTACAGGACCTTGCCGAGGCCCTTGTCCAGGACGGCGGCGACGGTCGGGTCGGTGGTCATCCCGGCGTCGATGCTGCCCTGCTGGAGCGCGGCGATGAAGGTCTGGCCGGCGCCGACCGCGATCGGGCTGAACTCGCTGACGGCGGTGCCGTTCTTGACCGCGAGGTACTTGGTGAGGAAGTCGGTCGAGGAGCCGAGGCTGGTGACGCCGAGCTTCTTCCCCTTGAAGTCGGCGCCGGACCTGATCGCGTCGGCCTGCTTGGCGGAGACCACCTCGACCTCGCCGGGCGCCTGGGCGAACTGCACCACGGACTCGACCTTCTTGCCCTTGGCCTGGAGGTCGATGGTGTGGTCGTAGAAGCCGACGGCGCCCTGGACGTCCCCGGCGAGCAGCGCGGTGGTGGCGTTGACGCCGGCCGGTTCGGTCATCAGCTCGACGTTGACGCCGGCCTCGGCGAAGTAGCCGAGCCGCTGGGTGAGCATCGCGGGCAGGTAGATGACCTTGTCCAGGCCACCGACCATGATCTTGACCTTGGGTCCGTCGACCTGCTGCCCGGCGGGGGCGGCGACCGCGCCGTGTCCGGCGGTGGCGGCGTCGTTGGCGCAGGCGGAGAGCGGGAGGAGCAGGAGGGCGGCGAGGGCGGCGGCAGCGGGTCTGCGCATGGGTGGGGGCCTCTCTTCGGACGGGCGGGGGAGGTTCAGCGGCCGTCGCCCGCGTCGGCGGGCTTCCAGCGGAACAGCTTCTTCTCGGCGAAGGTCAGCAGCCCCTCGGTGAGCAGCGCGACGACGGCGAGGATGGTCATGGCCGCGTACACGCCGGCCGCGTTGAAGGTGCCCTGGGCGGCCGCGACGAGCAGGCCGAGGCCCTTGGTGGCGCCGATGTACTCGCCGACGATGGCGCCGATCAGCGCGAAGCCGAAGCTGACGTGCAGGCTGGTGAAGATCCAGGTGGTGGCGGCGGGGATGACGACCTGGAGGGTGACCCTGCGGTTGTCGGCGCCCAGGATGCGGGCGTTGGCGACGAGGTTGCGGTCCACCTCGCGGGCGCCCTGGAAGGCGTTGAAGAACACCGGGAAGAACACCAGCACCACCGCGGAGGCGACCTTGGAGGCCGGGCCGAGGCCGAACCAGATCAGGAAGATCGGCGCGAGCACGATCCGCGGGATCGCGTTGAGCACCTTGATGTACGGCCCGAACACGTCGGCCAGGAAGCGGATCCGGCCGAGCGCGATGCCCAGCAGCACACCGCCGATGACGCCGATCACCCAGCCGGCGAGGGCCTCGTACAGGGTGTAACCGATCTGCTCGCCGAGCGAGCCCTGCGCGGTGCCGTGGGTGACCCACTGCCAGATCTGGTCCCAGATCCTCGACGGCTGGGAGAAGTTGAACGGGTCGATGACGTCGGTGCGGGCGCAGACCTCCCAGAGCCCGAGGAAGGCGAGCAGCACCGCGACCCGGGCGCCGTAGACGACCAGCCTGCGGTTGCGGGCGGCCCGTTCGCGGGCCTCGGTCCTCGTCGTGACGGCCGGGGGCTTCCCGCCACCGGCCGTCGCGGCTCCCGGCGCGGCTCCCGACACGGACTCGGGCACGGAATCGGACGCGGTCTCAAGCGGCACGACCCGCTCCTCTCTCCCGGGTGATGCGCACCTCTTCGCCGAGCGAGGCCCAGATCTCGCGGTACAGCTCGACGAACCTCGGTTCCAGCCGGACGGCCTCCACGGTGCGCGGGCGCGGCAGGTCGACGGTGAAGACCTCCTTGACGGTGGCCGGTCCGGCCGTCATGACGACGACCCGGTCGGCGAGCGCGATGGCCTCGTCCAGGTCGTGGGTGACGAAGACGACCGACGAGCCGGTACCGGCCCACAGCTCCAGCAACTGGTCCGACATCAGGGCCCGGGTCTGCACGTCCAGCGCCGAGAACGGCTCGTCCATCAGCAGGATCGCCGGGTCGTTGACGAAGGTCTGGGCGAGCGCGACGCGCTTGCGCATGCCGCCGGACAGCTGGTGCGGGTAGCGGTCCTCGAAGGCGGCCAGGCCGACCCGGCCGAGCCAGTCCCGGGCCCGTTCCCTGGCCTCGGCGGCGGGCACGCCGCGGAACCGCGGGCCGGCCATCACGTTGGACAGGACGGTGCGCCAGGGGAAGACGGCGTCCTGCTGGAAGACGAAGCCGACCTTCGGGTCGATCCCGCGCACGGGCTCGCCGTACACCCGGACCTCGCCCTCGGTGGGCTCCTCCAGGCCGCTGACCAGGGTCAGCGTGGTGGACTTGCCGCAGCCGGTGGGGCCGACGACGGCGACGAACTCGCCCTGGGCGACGGTCAGATCGAGATCGCGGACGGCGGTGTGCAACGCCCCCGAGGGGGTGCGGAAGCGTTTGGTCGCGCCGGTCAGCTCGATCGCCGGGGTCTCGGTCATGCATTCCTCCCGGTTCTGTGCTTGCCCCGGAACGGTAGGAGCGGGCCCGGCCCCGGCGGGAGCCTTCTTCGCGTAGTGCGACTTCTCCGCATAGAGGGGTGTTCTGCTCGTTTTGCTTGCGCTACAACTGCGGGGACGCGGCTGACAGAAACACCGCGGAAACATAGGGTGTCCCGACCCCACCCACCGGAGGCGCCCCCACCCCGCCCTCGCCCCCACCTCCGCTCCCGTCCCCGCCCCCACCTCCGCTCCCGCCCCCACCCCCGCTCCCGGACACCCGATTCCCCCGCAGCCGCCGAGAGGAGGCCCGGATGAAGCTCCCCCGCCGGCCCCGCCGGGTCTTCGCCCAACTGCTGCTGAGCCAGACCGTCGTCACCGTCGGTGTCACCGCCGTGACCGCCGGGCTGTTCCTGGCCCCGGTCAGCAGCGAGCTGGACCACGACGCGATGCAGCGGGCGCTGTCGATCGCCCAGGCCACCGCCACCGACGAGAACATCGCCCGGGCCGCCGCCGGCCGCGACGTGGTGGCCGCGCAGCGCAACGCCGAGCAGATCCGGCTCGCCACCGGGGCCAGCTTCGTGGTGGTCACCGACCTGGACGGCATCCGGCTCTCGCACACCGACCCGGGCCGGATCGGCCAGCGGGTCAGCACCGATCCGGAGCCCGCCCTCAGCGGCCGCAGCGTCACCGCCATCCAGCAGGGCACCCTGGGCCGCACCGCCCGGGGCAAGGTGCCGCTGCGGATGGCGGACGGCCGGATCGTCGGCGAGGTCTCGGTCGGCATCAGCGACGACTCGATCCGCCGCCGGCTGCTGAAGATGCTCACCGGCATCCTGCTCTGCGCGGGCGCCGGCCTGGCCGCCGGGACGCTCGCCACCCTGCTCCTGGCCCGCCGCCTCAAGCGCCGCACCCACAACATCGCGCTGGCCGACATCTCCGCGCTGCTGGTGGAGCGGGAGGCGATGCTGCACGGCATCCGCGAGGGCATGGTGGCGCTGGACGAGCACGGCCGGATCCGGCTGGCCAACGACGAGGCGTTCCGGCTGCTCGGCCTGCCCGAGGACTGCGCCGGCCGCCCGATCGGCGCGGTGCTGCCGCCGGGCCGGCTGGCGGACGTGCTCGCCGGGCGGATCGCCGGCGCCGACCTGCCGGCCGTACGGGACGACCGGGTGCTGGTGGTCAACCGGACGGCCACGCCCGAGGGCGGCGCGGTCGTGACCCTGCGGGACCGCACCGAGCTGGAGTCGCTGGTCCGCGAGCTGGACACCACCCGCAGCCTGACCGAGGCGCTGCGGGCCCAGGACCACGAGCACGCCAACCGGATGCACACCCTGCTGGGCCTGCTGGAACTGGGCCGCCACGAGCAGGCGGTGGCGTTCATCTCGGAGCAGTCCGGCTCGCACGCGGTGGTCGCGGCCCGGATCGCCGAGCAGGTGCAGGACCCGCACGTGGCGGCGCTGCTGGCGGGCAAGAGCGCGGTGGCGGGCGAGCGCGGGGTGCGGCTGGCGCTGGCCCCGGCCGCGCACCTGCCGGACGCGGTGGTGGACGCCCGGGCGCTGGTGACGGTGCTCGGCAACCTGATCGACAACGCGGTGGACGCGCTGGCCGCGGGCGGCGGGGGCCGGGTGGAGGTGAGCCTGGCGGCGGCCGGCTCGACGCTGCTGCTACAGGTCGCGGACAGCGGCCCGGGCGTGCCGGAGGAGCTGCGCGAGCAGGTCTTCGAAGAGGGGTGGACCAGCAAGGACGCGCCCGCGCACCGTCCGCGCGGGCTGGGGCTGGCGATGGTGCGGCGGCTGGTCGAACGGACCGGCGGCCGGATCGTGCTCGACACCGGGCCGCTCGGCGGTGCCCGGTTCACCGTCGAGCTGCCCGAGGCCCTGCTCACCACCCAGCTCGTGGAGGCGTGATGATCGACGTACTCGTGGTGGACGACGACTTCCGGGTCGCGGACGTGCACGCCGCCTACGTGGCCAAGGTCCCCGGCTTCCGGGTGACCGGCACCGCGCACTCGGCCGGGGAGGCACTGGCCGCCCTGGAGCGCCGCCCGGTGGACCTGCTGCTGCTCGACCACCACCTGCCGGACGAGACCGGCCTGGCCCTGGTGCGCCGGCTGCGGGACCGCCAGGTGGCCTGCGACGTGATGATGGTGACGGCCGCCCGGGACGTGTCGACGGTGCACGCCGCGATGCAGCACGGCGCGCTCCAGTACCTGGTCAAGCCGTTCACCTTCGCCGGGCTGCGGGAGAAGCTGGTGGCGTACGCGCAGCTGCGGCACGCGCTCGCCGCCCCGGCCCGGGAGGCCGGCCAGGACGAGGTGGACCGGCTGTTCGCGACCCTGCGCAGCGCCGCCGCCCCGGCCGGGCCGCTCCCCAAGGGCCACTCGGCGCCCACCACCGACCTGGTGATGGGCGTCCTGCGCAGGGCCGGCCGGCCGCTCTCCGCCCAGGAGGTCGCCGACGCCACCGGGCTGAGCCGCTCCACCGCGCAGCGCTACCTCAAGCAGCTGGAGCGGGACAGCCGGCTGCGGCTGACCCTGCGGTACGGCGACACCGGCCGCCCGGAGCACCGCTACGGCCTGGCGGCCCGAGCGTAGCCGTACCGGTCACGCCTGGACCGGGCCCGGACAGGGGGGAACC
>NZ_JBHVET010000274.1:0-10051 GCF_042802135.1 Kitasatospora sp. NPDC057512 | reverse complement strand
GAGGACCGCGCGCCGTGATCTCGCTGCTCGCCATCCTGCTGCTCTTCCTGAGCAGTGTGGTCATCGGGGTGTACGGGGTGCGGGCGGCGGCGTCGCCGTGCGCGGTGACCGGGGCGTCCACGAACGCCCGGCCCGGGGCCGGAGCGGCGGTCTGCGGGGTCAGGCGCCCGGGACGCGGTCGAGGAAGCCGTACACCGCGCCGATCCGGCCGTCCGGGGTGGCCGCCAGCACGTCGAAGCCGATCACCACCGGCTCCGCGCCGGCCGGGCCCAGGTTCCAGGTGAAGCGGGCGACGTCGTGGTGCGCGTCGACCGGGCCGAGGGTGAACTCCAGCCCCGGGAACTGGGCCTGGGCGGCGCCGATCAGCGCGTCGATCGCGTCCCGGCCGGTGACGGCGGCCAGCGGGTCGGTGTAGCGGCCGTCCTCGGCCCACACCTCGTCGACCAGCTTGCGGCGGGCCGCCGGGTCGGTCTCGTTCCACACCGCGAGGTAGCGCTCGGCGAGCTGCTGGAGGGCGGCGGTGGTGATCTCGGTCATCGTCATCTCCCGTGTTCCGGTGGGTGGTTGGCCGGGCCGTTCCCGGTGCTCACCACGGTAGGGACGGGCGGCCGGCGGCGAATCCGTCACGTATGGGCATGGGGTACGTAGCCTCCGCGGGGGTGTACCGGTGCGGTGGTCGGCCGTGGTGTGCGACCCGGCTGGGTAGGGTCAAGGCATGCTGTACGGGAGGGAAGATGAACAGGCCGCCGTGGACGGGCTGTTGGACGGGGCGCGGGCCGGACGCAGCGGAGTGCTGCTGCTCCGGGGCGAGGCCGGCATCGGCAAGACCGCGCTGCTGGACGACGCCGTCGCGCGCGCGGGGGAGGCGTTCCGGGTGGTCCGGGCGGCCGGCGTCGAGTACGAGGCCGAGCTGCCGTACGCCGGGCTGAGTCTGCTGCTCGCGCCCGGCCTGGACCGGCTGGACGTCCTGCCCGGCCCGCAACGGCGGGCGCTGGAGGCGGCGTTCGGACTCTCCGACGGCGGCGGGGCGGGCGACGCTGGTGGGGCGGGCAATGGTGGGGCGGGCAACGGCGGGGCGGGCGCCGACCGGCTGCTGGTCGGGCTCGCCACGCTCGGTCTGCTCGCCGAACTCGCCACCGCACGACCGCTGTTGTGCGTCATCGACGACGTGCAGTGGCTGGACCGGGCCTCCCTGGACGCCCTGCTGCTGGCCGCCCGGAGGCTCCAGGCCGAGGGGGTGGCCCTGTTGCTCGCCGCCCGCACCGGCGGCCCGTCCGGGGCCGGCGGCAGCCCGGCGGAGCGCCCGCTGGGCCTGCCCGAACGGCAGGTGACCGGCCTCTCCGAAGCCGACGCCACCCGGCTGCTGGCCCGGCGGGCCGGCCCCGACCTGCCGTCCACCGTCCGCGACCGGCTGCTCGCCGAGGCGGCCGGCAACCCGCTCGCGCTCACCGAACTCCCGGTCGCCACCGGGCCGCAGCCGCCGGCGCCGGGCGGCCTGCCGCTCACCAGCCGGCTGCTGATCGCCTTCCACGGCCAGGTCACCGGCCTGCCCGCGGCCACCCAGACGCTGCTGCTGGTCGCCGCCACCGAGGAGGGCGGGGCACTGGACGTCGTCCTGCCCGCCGCGGCCGCCCTCGGTGTCACCGCCGACCACCTCGCGCCCGCCGAGGCGGCCGGCCTGGTGACGGTCACGGCCGACCGCCGGATCGCCTTCCGGCACCCGCTGCTGCGCTCCGCGATCCTCCAACGGGCGCCGCACCACCAGAGGACGGCGGTCCACCGGGCCGTCGCCGGGGCGCTGCCGGACGGCGACCGCCGCACCTGGCACCTCGCCCTCGCCGCCACCGCCCCCGACGCCGGCCTCGCCGACGCGCTGGAGCGCACCGCCGTCCGCGCCGGGCGCCGCGGCGGCCACGGCGGCGCCGCCGCGTACGAGCGCGCCGCCCGCCTCACCCCGGACCGCGACGGCGCCACCCGCCGGCTCGTCCTGGCCGCCGAATCAGCCACCGAGGAAGGCGAGTTGGTGCGGGCCGAGGTGCTCGCCGACGAGGCCTCCGGCCGTACCGACGACGTCCTGGCGCACGCCCTGCTCGACCAGGTCCGGGCCACCGCGCACTTCTGGCGCGGCGCGTACCCGACCGCCCACCGGCTGCTGCTCGACGCCGCCGGCACCGACATCGACCCGCCGTACGCCGCCCGGATGCTGCTCCAGGCCTTCCATGCCGCCTGGTACGCGGGGGAGGAGCCGGTGGCCGCCGTCCTGGACCGCCTGGCGGTCCTGCCGCTCGCCGCCGACGACCCCCTCGCCCCGCTCGCCCGCCACCTGCCCGCGGCCGTCCTGCCCGCGCTCGGACGGCCCGCCGGTCCGCTGCCGCCGGTCCGGGAGGCCGCCGCTGCCGCCCGGCGGGCCGGGGCCGAGAGCCCGGTCGACCTGGTCCAGCTGTGCGGCGCCACCCTGGTCCTCGGACGCGACGAGGAGACCGCCGAACTCGCCGCCGAACTGGTCGCCGAGGCCCGCGCCAAGGGCACCGTCGGCGTGAT
This sequence comes from Kitasatospora sp. NPDC057512, assembly GCF_042802135.1. Classification (NCBI taxonomy): domain Bacteria; kingdom Bacillati; phylum Actinomycetota; class Actinomycetes; order Kitasatosporales; family Streptomycetaceae; genus Kitasatospora; species Kitasatospora sp. NPDC057512. The sequence goes on along the minus strand of NZ_JBHVET010000274.1, from coordinate 7,510 downwards.
GCCCACCCTGCAGTTCTTCCTCGCCGAGGCCGAACTCTTCCACGGCCGCCACCGCGACGCCGAACTCACCGCCACCGAAGGCCTCGGCCTCGCCCGGGACACCGGCCAGCACCAGTGGGTCAGCCAACTCACCGCGCTGCTCGCCTACCTGGCCGCGCTCGACGGCCGCACCGACCACTGCGCCGAACTCGCCGCCACCGCCCTCGCCACCACCGGCCCGCAGACCGCCGCCCCCGCGGCCGGCCAGGCCTGGGCCCGGTGGGCGCTCGCCCTGCTCGACCTCGGCCAGGGCCGCGCCGGCGACGCCGCCGACCGGCTGCACACCCTCACCACCGGCCCGCACCGCCACCACGTCAGCGCCACCCGGGCCGTCCCCGACCTGGTCGAGGCCGCCATCCGCCTCGGCACCCCCGAACGCGCCGCCGAAGCCTACGAACGCTTCGCCCGCTGGACGGCCGCCGCCGACCGCCCCTGGGCCGAAGCCCTCCGCCTGCGCTGCCAGGCCCTGCTCGGCCCCGACGAACTCGCCGAGACCACCTACCGTGCCGCCCTCTCCCGGCACGAAACGGCCCACCGCCCCTTCGAACAGGCCCGCACCGCCCTCCTCTACGGCGAATGGCTGCGCCGCACCCGCCGCCGCACCGACGCCCGCCCCCACCTGCGTGCCGCCCTGGAGACCTTCGACCGCCTCGCCGCCCACCCCTGGGCCGCCCGCGCCCGCACCGAACTCTCCGCCACCGGCACCCCGGCCCCCACCCCGGCCACCCCCACCGGCACCCCGCAGTCCCCCCTCACCCCCCAGGAACTCCAGATCGCCCGCCTCGCCGCCCAGGGCCTCACCAACCGCGACATCGCCGCCCAGCTCTTCCTCAGCCCCCGCACCGTCGCCCACCACCTCTACAAGGCCTACCCCAAGCTCAACATCACCTCCCGCACCGAACTCGCCACCACCCTCTGACCCGGCCCCCGAAACCCCGGGGGCCCTGCCGAAGAGTTCGGCAGGGCCCCCAGAGGCTTCTCTACTTGTCGGCGTCCGGAGAGTGCTTCCAGCCCTCGGAGTAGTGGTCCCGGTGATAGGCCAGGTGCGCCTGGTCCACCCGATGGCCAGGAGCCTCCCGCAGCCTCCCTATCTCCGCACCCGTGGCGCGGTCGGTGATGGTCAGGTCCTCCGCGATGGCCAACGTGCCGAAGTCGAACAGCGTGTGGTGGTTGGGGCAGAGACAGAGCACATTGCTCGCGACATCGGGCCCGTTGTGTGGCTGACCCAGCCCCCGGATGTGAGCTGCTTCTGCGTAGGCACCGGTGGGCGTGCGAAGCCGCTCGCCGCAGACCTGACAGGCGAAGTCGTGCGCCCGCTTCACGAAGTTCGCCACCTTGGTGCTGCGGACGATCCGGCGGACCTTGGCTTCAAGTCGTGTGGGAATGTCCCGACCAGCCGGTTCCTGCAACGTCGGCTCCCGGTGGGCCGGCACATAGCCAGAAAGACTCACGAGGCGGTAGCGCCAGATCCGGAATCCGGATCGGCCGATGTCGTGCCAGGAGTCTTCGACCCGGAAGAGTCCGTCATAGCGGTAGCTGGGGTTGGCGGACCGCTGGGTACTGTGTGGCACCGCACGGACCACGCGGACTGGCGAGTCGATGGTCCGGCTGGTTACCAGGGCGGCATTGCCACGGGTCAGCTCCTGGTCCCGCACCTGTCGACCCGATTCCGAATCGCGCCCACCCTGCCCGGTGTAGACGATGACGTCACCGTCGTCCTCGTCGTCCTCGTAGCCTCCGGAGACGACGATGGACTCGGCCCCGAGTTCCGCCGTGCCACAGATTCCGGCCTGAAACGGCCGGTGCACCTTGGCGGCTGCCAGCTCTCGTCGGTTGGCGAAGGAGCGTCCGACTTCAATGCCCGGCACCTCTCCGTAGCCGTCGAAGTCGATGGGTGTGATGGTGGGGGTTTGTTCCTGCAAAGTTCGGACCTCTCGACGTCAGAGGATCGATGGACTCATCGATGGACCAGGGGTTGATCTTCGTATCGCGAACGTTCACGCGTACCGCACGGTTCCACATCCTTCGGTGACGCCTGCCGCGGCGAGTTCGTCAGGCTAACTGGCCAACGGCCAGATCGAATTGGAGGAGGGCGAGCGGCGTCGATGTCGGGGTTGCGGCCTACGATGCCCTCCATGACACTTCGAGATTTCTTGCATGAGGTTGGCACGACGTACGACCGTCTTAAGGGGATCAGCACACCAACGGCACGTCTCCTCCGAGACGCACCGTCCCACTTTGCCGGTTATGTGCAGGGCGAATACATCATCAAGGGGAGTGCAGGCGCCGGTGCAGCCGCCTTCTGCCCGTGGGTTGCGTTCTTCGACCCTGACGAGACCACCACGGCTCGGCACGGCATGTACGTGGTCTACCTCTTCGCTGAGAACATGGAGACGGTGTCGCTCAGTCTGAACCACGGTGTCACTGAACTTCTTGAGAAGTACAAAACCGCAGAGGCGAATCGCAAGCTTGCGGTGGAAGCGGGCGCCATTCGTGGAGCGTTGTCCGAAGACAGCGGCCAGGACCTGGATGCCGACATCGATCTCGGCGGTCGCCCGGGGCTGCCCCAGTCGTACGAGCGTGGCAACGTCCTTGCCCGCACCTACAGGGTTGACGATCTACCCGATGAAGACGTGTTGTGCGATGACCTCCGGCGGTTCATCGCGCTCTACCAAGATGCCCTGGCCGCCCGGGAGTACCTGCGGCAGACGACGCGCGACGTCATCTTCACGGTTCGGGCAGAAGGCACGTGGCCGCACGAGCAGAGCAAGGACACACTGCTCCACTTCGCCCCCAAGAGCGGCGAAGACTACGTGCAGACCATCAAGAGCCGCGAGAAGGTGAAGACCAGGAAGCACGAAACCCTGGTCCGGGACTACGGAACTCACCTCCGCACCAACGGATTCGAGGTGGGAACCAACGTGCATCCGAGAGACATCGTCGCACGCAATGGGTCTGTGCACTGGTTGATCGAAGCCAAGGTCGTGAAACAGGGGAATGCCACCCACGCGGTGCGAGAAGCACTCGGGCAGTTGGCGACGTACTCCTTCCTGCTCTATCCGCCCGAGGAACAGCCCAGGCAGCTGGCACTCTTCACCGAGGGGATCGGCGACGTCTACGTCCGCCTTCTGGAACACCACGGCATCGCTTCCGTTTGGCGTTCTGCAGCCGGATGGTCGGGATCGCCCAGCGCAGTCGTAGCGGGACTGGTCGAACCGTCGGTAGCCGGCGCATAGGCCTGCTCTGCGGATCACCCAGCCGTTGGTCGATGGGTGTCGTTGGCCGCCACGAGTGCACGGAGGTAGCGGACCGGTCCGACGCCGAGGATGACCTGGACCGGGTCGTCGCCGTTGGTCCGACGATCTTGTGCCCGATGGGGAGGGGGAAGGTGGCATGTGAGCTGCGCCACCCCTGCGGACCGCTCCTTCTCGGGTCGGGCTTCGCTGGTGATCTGCAGTCATGCACGACGACAGAGGGCCTGCCGGATTTCTCCGGCAGGCCCTCTGCAGTGGGTCGGGGTGGCGGGATTTGAACCCACGGCCTCTTCGTCCCGAACGAAGCGCGCTACCAAGCTGCGCCACACCCCGGTCTTGCGGTTTGTCGCTCCGTCTCCTTCGCGACGAGTAGAACTCTACCGGACGCTCGCCGAGACACGAAATCCGGTTTCGAGCGGGCGTCCGGTGGGGGTCAGCGGGCTGCCGGGACGAGGGTGAGGAGGGTGGCCTCGGGGGGGCAGGCGAAGCGGACGGGGGTGTAGCGGTTGGTGCCGCAGCCGGCCGAGACGTGGAGGTGGGAGCGGTGGCCGCCGGCGGTGTGGGTGGAGAGGCCCTTGACCCGGCGGGTGTCGATGTCGCAGTTGGTGACCAGGGCGCCGTAGAAGGGGATGCAGAGCTGGCCGCCGTGGGTGTGGCCGGCCAGGATCAGCGGGTAGCGGTCGGCGGTGAAGGCGTCGAGGACGCGCAGGTAGGGCGCGTGGACGACGGCGAGGGAGAGGTCGGCGTCGGGGGACGGGCCGCCGGCGACCTCGCTGTAGCGGTCGCGCCGGATGTGCGGGTCGTCGAGGCCGGTGAACTCCAGGTCGAGCCCGTTCACGGTGAGCCGGCCGCGGGTGTTGGTGAGGTCGAGCCAGCCGGCCGCGTCGAAGCCGTCGCGGAGCTTCTCCCAGGGGTTGTGGACGGCGCCGGTGATGCCGCGGCGGGCGGTGCCGTCGGGGTTGTTCATGCCGTGGGCGCCGCTGCGCATGGCCTGGAGGTAGCGGGCCGGGTTCTTGCGGGCCGGGCCGTAGTAGTCGTTGGAACCGAAGACGTAGACGCCGGGGAACTCCATGAGCGGCCCGAGCGCGTCGAGGGTGGCCGGGACGCCGAGCGGGTCGGAGAGGTTGTCGCCGGTGTTGACCACCAGGTCGGGGCGCAGGCCGGCCAGGCTCTTCAGCCAGCGCTGTTTCTTGCCCTGCCCGCTCACCATGTGGATGTCGGACACCTGGAGGACCCGGATCGGGCGGGCGCCGCGGGGGAGGACAGGGACCTCGATCCGGCGGAGGCGGAAGGCCCGGACCTCGTACCCGACGGAGTAGGCGAGACAGGCGGCGCCGGTGGCGGCGATGCCGAGGGGAACGGAGTACAGCGGTCGCATCAGCCCATGCTCTCAGACGGTCGATCAGCCTGCGTACGCCCGGAGTCGGGGGTGCGGGCGGTGGTCGGCGGGGCCTCCTCGGACTCCCGGCGGGCGCGTAGCGCGCGGACCTTGTGGCGGTTGCCGCAGCGCTCCATCGAGCACCAGCGGCGCCGGCCCGGCCGCGAGGTGTTGACGAAGATCAGTTGGCAGTCGTCGGCGGCGCACTCCCGGACCCGGTCCGCGTACGGGCCGGTGAGCAGGGCGATGGCGTCCCGGGCGAGGGTGGAGACCAGCTGGGCTCCGTCGGCGGGCAGCGGGGCGGCCGCGGTGCCGTCCGGGGCGATCCGGGGGACCAGTGGCGGGTGCTCGGCGGCCCGGTTGAGGACGGCGTGGTCCGCGGGCGTGCCCCGGCCGCCGTGGGCGCGGGCGGCGGCCAGGCGCCACAGGGCGTCGCGCAGGGTGCGGGCGGCGGTGAGTTCGGCGGGGGAGATCCGTACGGCGTCGGCGGGCAGCCGCAGCCGGGACGGCGGGAGCCAGGCGGCGAGGTCGGCGGGCCGGTGCAGCAGCTCGTACCGGGCGTACGGGCCGGGGCCGCCGGTGGTGAGCAGTTCCAGGCAGAGGGCGCCGGGGTCGAAGTGGAAGCGGCCGCCCCCGGGGGTGGTGAGGACCAGCCCGGGTGGGGTGGCGGGCTGCCCGTCGGCGGCGCTCCGGTCGGCTGCGTCGGTCATGCGGCCCAGGATAGGTATCACCGGTAAGACGGGTTACGGGGCGGGAGGGCGGGCTACCGGTCGGCGGCGGTCCGGTCCGGTCCGGCCGCGCGAAGCTGACCCTCGCTCAGGAAGCCCGTGGCCGCCCGTGCCGGGAGCGGTGCTCTGGGCGCGGGCGGCGTGGATGGTACGGGCCGGCCCTCAGGCCGGGATGGCGTTGACGTACTCGCGCATCATCCGGGGCACCCGGTACGCGTACTGGTGGCCGCGCTTCACCTGGACGACGGAGAAGTCGACCAGCTCGGCCAGCACGTCGAGGTTGCGGGAGGGCTCCCGGCCGCCGTCGACCGGCTGCTGCCGGACGTCGTCGATGGAGAACTCCTCGGGGAACCGGGAGAACCGTCTGAGCGCCCGGCGCTGCCGTTCGTCGAGGAGCCCGTACGCCCAGGCGAGGCTGCGGTGCAGCGAGCGGTGGTGGGAGAGCCCGCCGACCTCCTCCTGGCCGAGGATCGGGAGCACCCGGCACTCGTCCACCAGGACGTGCAGGGGCACCGAGCGCATCCGGACGGCGGCGTTCTCGATCGCGAGCGCCAGACCGCCGAGGCGTCGGCAGAGTTCGACCACCTGCGGCATCTGGTCGCCGAGGTCGAGCGTCGGGACGACCGAGTGCACCCGGCGGCAGAACAGTTCGGCGGCGGCCGGGCAGCCGTAGGGGCCGTCCGGGTGGTCGACCGACAGCGGCGCCACCTCCCACAGGTCGGCCGGGACCCCGGCGGGCGCCCGCAGCGAGGTGATCATGATGTGGAGCGCCGGGTGCCGCGCCAGCAGCGCCCTGACCTGCCGGGCCACCGTGTCGATGACGTGCTCGGCGTTGTCGACGACCAGCAGCATCTGCGGCTCGGGGTCGGTCCGCGGGTCGTGGCCGACGCCCCGGAGGAGGGTGTCGAGCGCGCGCTGGGCCTGGGCCGAGGCGGCGGCGGGGTCGACGGCCTCGGGGGTGACCGAGCCGAGCTCCAGGACCGCGACGCCGTCCCGGAAGCGGTCCAGCAGGTGGGCGGCGGAGTCCAGCGCCAGCCGGGTCTTGCCGACCCCGGCCGGTCCGGTGAGCACCAGCGGGCGGCCCGGTCGCAGGGCGGTCACGACGTGCAGCAGGTCGGCCTGGCGGCCGACGGTGACGTCCGTCTTGGGCCGCAGCCCCTGCCACCGCGCGTTGTCCGGGAGTTCGGCGACGCGGACCGGCGGGCGGGGCTCAGACCGGGCGGGCAGCAGCCCGGCCGGGGCGCCGGCCTGGACGGCGTGGGAGAGCAGGGTGTCGTCCCGGTCGGTCGCCGCGGAGAACAGCGCGCCCACCAGGAGTTCCACGGAACTGCGCCGCGGGTTCTTGATGGCGCCGGTTTCCAGATTACGAATGGTGCGGACGCTGACGGTGGAGTGTTCGGCTAATTGCTCCTGGCTCCATCCGACCATCTTCCGTTGGGTTACCAACATCGAGCGAAGCTGATTGTTGTCCATTCCCCCGCGCTTCCTGCTGTCGTGAGCAGAATAAAAGTCAGAACTCAGTGCGCCGTGGTGCGGCGCCAATCACTCCGAAAAACGATCGCCGCCGGCCGTCCGGCGGAGCGCAGGCGTGAGCGCTCGCGCCGACCGGGGTCGCAGGGCGCCCGGGCCGCAAGGTGTCAGGGTTGCAGGGTGCCTGGCCGGCAGTGTGTCAGTGCCGTGGAATAATGAATCGGGGACATGGTGACGGTTTGTCGCGGCTGTTCACGGCGGCCTTCGGCGATGATTCGGGGATGATTCGACGGTGAGGTGACCGCCGCCTTCGGGCTGCTCGGGCGACGCGCGAACGAGTGTACTACGCGGACTATTTTCGGCGAAGTGGTCACAGTGTTCGATGTGCGCCTCCGGAACCGGCAACTTCGCTCCGGATCCGGCAGTTATCGGCATTTCGGCCGAGAATGTGCGGGCATTATCGGCCACCTTGGCCGAATCCCGTCGTCCGTTCCCGGTCGGGGGCATCGATTGTTCACGGACTCGACCGCCGCCCGTTCCCGGGCCGGACCGTTTCCCGGGGCCGCTTCCCGAGCCGCGTCCCGAGCCGCGTCCCGAGCCGCTGCCCGGGTCGGACGGCGGCCGCCCGCCCCGCTGCCGCC
>NZ_JBHVET010000273.1:0-10056 GCF_042802135.1 Kitasatospora sp. NPDC057512 | reverse complement strand
GTCGACCCGCTCGCCGCCGCCGCCGACCTGGCCGGCCGCTACGGCGCCTGGCTGCACGTGGACGCCGCGTACGGCGGCGGGGCGCTGCTCTCCGACCGGCTCGCCCCGCTGCTCGACGGCATCGCCCGCGCCGACTCGGTCTCCCTCGACTGGCACAAGCTCGGCTGGCAGCCGGCCGCGGCCGGGGTCTTCCTGGTGCGCCGCGCCGAGACCTACGTGTCGCTCGCCCGCCGCGCCGAGTACCTCAACCCGGTCGACGACGAGCAGGCCGGCTACCCCAGCCTGCTCGGCCGCTCACTGCGCACCACCCGCCGGGCCGACGCCTTCAAGCTCGCCGTCACCCTGCGCACCCTCGGTCGCGACGGACTCGGCCGGCTGGTCGACTCCTGTCACGACCTCGCGCTCGCCGCGGCCGACGCCGTGCGCGCGGACCCGGCACTCGAGCTCTACGCCGAGCCGGTGCTCACCGCCGTCCTCTTCCGCTACCGGCCGCCCGGTGTGACGGACGAGGCCGCGCTGGACGAGGTGAACGGCCGACTGCGGCGCCTGCTGCTGCGCACCGGCCGGGCGGTGGTCGGCCGCACCGAACTCCCGGGTGACGGTCCGGGTCGGGTCCGGTTGAAGCTCACGCTGCTGAACCCCCACACCACGGTGGGGGAGGTCGGCGCGCTGGTGCGGGAGGTGGTGGGCGCCGGCCGCAAGGTGGCGGGCGACCGGGCCGGGTAGGGCCGACGGGGGTTCTGGACCGATGGTTCCGGGCCCGCGGGGCCCCGGTGTCAGTGGTCGAGGAGGATCGACCGGGTGAGCTCCCAGGTCTCGGGGTCGGCGGCGACCAGGAGGCCGTCCTCGCAGCCGGGGGCCTCCGGGCGGTACGGGGTGCCGTCCGGGCGGGCGGAGACGCCGCCGGCCTCGGTGACCAGGAGGGAGCCCGGGGCGTGGTCCCAGGGGAGGGTGCGCCAGTAGAGGAGGAAGTCGAAGCGGCCGTCGACGACGTCCGGGTACTCGATCCCGGCGGCGTGCCGGCCGGGGGAGATCTCGCCGAAGGCCGCGATGTTGTCCTGGAGCCGGCGGCGGTGCTCGGCGTCGAGGTAGCGGCTCTTCACCGAGCCGCGCAGCTTCGCGACGTCCTTCGGTGCCGGGGGGCGGGTCAGGCGCACGCCGTCGCGCCAGGCGCCGGAGCCCAGCTCGGCGCAGTAGGCGGTGGCGGTGGCGGGCTGCCAGATCCAGGAGGCGACGGTCCGGCCGGAGCGGACCAGGGAGCACATCACGGCGTACTCGGGTCTGCCGGCGACGAAGTTGGCGGTGCCGTCCACCGGGTCGACCAGCCAGGCGGCCGGCTCGTCGTGGAGGGCCAGGGCGAGCGACGGGTCGGCGGCGACCGCCTCCTCGCCGACCACGGGGACGGGCAGCAGCTCGTGCAGGCGACGGGCGATGATCGCCTCGGCCTCGCGGTCGGCGACCGTCACGATCTCGCCGGGGGCCTTCTCCATCACCTCGCCGGCGGCCAGCGCCCGGAAGCGCGGCTCCACCACCTCGGCCGACGCCTCGGCGAGTATCTCCGCCACCTTGTCCATCAGCACGTTCGCGCTCCCTTCGCTGCCTACCACTCTCCCACGAGCGATGGAAGGGGGCGGCGGCGGTCCGGGGCGGTGGTAACAGCTGACGGCTGACAGATGACAGATAACAGCTGACAGATTTCGAAATCTGTCAGCTGTTCGCCCCTGACCATCGACGGCTGCTTCCGGCGGAGCCGGGCACGGCCATCGGGTGCCCCGATGCGTTGTAAGGTGAGCCTCACCTTAATCGATCATGCGGAATCGATCTCGGGAGTGCCGATGGTCCCCGGAACACCCCTGCCCGTAGCGCTCCGCGCGTCCTCCGCGCTGGTCGCCGACTACCGGCGGCTGCTGGAGCTCTGCCCGGTGCTGGAGCTGCGCCTGCTGGACGCCGACGAGCCCGACCCGGGTGCCGCCGACGGCTGGCACTCCGGAACCGAACTCGCCACCGACGAACGGGCGCTGGCCGCCGTCCTGGCGGGTGCGGAGGCCCGCATCGCCGACGGGCACGGCGGTGCCCCGCGACCGCACGTCACCGCCTCCCGGCTGCTCCACCACTACGCCTGGTCGGCCTGCCTGTTGATCGCCGGCCCCTGGTACCTCGCCCGCCGGGTCCCCGCCGTCGACCCCGCCGACCTCTGGCTGCACGCCCCCACCGGCGCGCTCGCCCTGCGCCCGCGCGGGTACGTCACCCTCCCCGGCGACGACGAGCTGCGCGCCGAACTGCGGGCCGCCGTGGTCGCGCACCTCGGACCGGTGCTCGCCGCGTTCGCCGGTCCCACCCGGCGCCGCGACCGGGCGCTCTGGGGCATGGTGACGGACGATCTGGCATCCGCCCTCTGGTACCTGGGGCGGATGCTCGGCGAGGAGGGGGCCGCCGTCGCCGCCGCAGCGGAGGGCGCCGTCGCCGCAGTCGCCGAGGAGGACGCCGCCGTCAACGCCGCCGAGGCCGTCCTGCCCGGCGGCACCCTGCCGCTCCCCGGCGGCGCCGACTTCCGCCGCCTGCACACCCCCGACGGGCGCGCCCACCACACCCGCACCCGGCTCGCCTGCTGCCTCTACTACGCGGTCGGGCCCGCGGCCACCGCCTGTCTGACCTGCCCGCGGACCTCCGACGAGGAGCGGCTGCGGCGGCTCTGACGGTCCGTCCACGGCCGGGCCGCACAGCCTGGTTCACTGTCAGTGGCATCGGCTATGGTCGCCGGCATGATCGATTCCACCACGCGGGTCCGGATCGCCCGCCCCTCGCGCGACATCGCGGCGGCCGAGCGCTTCTACGTCGACGCCCTCGGCCTCGCCGTGCAGTGGCGCAGCACCGAGCGGGTGTCCGGCGAGCACGACCTGCTGATGGTCGGCCCGCCCGGCGGCAGCTGGCACTTCGAGCTGACACACGACCCGGAGCGGCCGCTGGAGCCCACCCCGACGGTGGACGACCTGTTCGTCGTCTACCTCGGCGCCCCGGTGGACGAGGCCCTGGTCGCCCGGCTGGAGGAAGCCGGCGGCACCCGGGTCGCGTCCCACAACCCGTACTGGGACGAGCACGGCGTGACGATAGCCGACCCGGACGGCTACCGGCTGGTGCTCTGCTCCCGTACCTGGGGAGCCTGAGCCCCTGTCTCGCGGGGCACCCGACCGGCCGTACCCGTTCCGATCCCCTCGCGCTCCGCGGGGCCGGGCGCACGTCCTCCGGCCCCGCCGGGCAGCACCGCCACGCCCCGGTCCAGGTCCACGCCGAAGTGCGGCGGCGCCCCGGCCTGTTCGTCGTCCCGCAGCACGAGCTGCTCCCGCTTCTGCTCGACCTGCACCTGCTTGCCCGGGCTGAACAGCGCGTGCAGCTCCTCCAGCCCGCCGGCGCCCATCCCCACCCCGGGCCCGCGCCGCCGCGGCCGCGACGAGGACTCGTCCTGGACCTGCCACACCGCCAGCAGCACCAGCCCCAGCACCGCCGCGACCGTCGCCGCCACACCCACGATCCACCCCATGCCCGCTCAACGCGCACACGGGGCCGCGGCGTTCCCCCGGGTGCGCCGCGGACAGGCGCGCGGGTACGTGGGTACGCGGCGGGGCCGATGCGGGCGCACTGTGGCGTGAAGCGCAGGGGCGGGCGGCGGGCCCACCGGATACGCTGCCGGACGAATCGGAAGGAGCACCCTCACCATGCTCGTGCGCGGAACCCTCGTGGACATCCCGACGGCGGACGGCACCGCCGACGCCTACCTCGCCCACCCCGACGACGGTCGGGCCCACCCGGCCGTCATCCTCTTCACGGACGCCTTCGGCCTCCGGCCGCACGTGGAGGGCATGGCCGACCGGCTGGCGGCGGAGGGGTACGCCGTACTCGCCCCCAACCTCTTCTACCGCGCCGGCCGCGCACCGGTCCTCGACCTGCCGGAGCGCATCGACCTGGAGCAGGCCGACGAACTCTTCGCCCGGATCGTCCCGCTGATCGACACGCTCACCCCGGAGACGAACTCCCGCGACGCGGAGGCGTACCTGCGCTGGCTCGCCGAGTCCCCGCTGGTCCAGGACGGCCCGGTCGGCCTGACCGGCTACTGCTTCGGGGCCATGCTGGCGCTGCGCGCGGCCGCCAGCCACCCGGACCGGATCGCCGTCGCGGCCGGGTTCCACGGCGGCAGGCTCGCCACCGACAGCCCGGACAGCCCGCACCTGGGTGCCGACCGGATCACCGCGGAGCTGTACTTCGGCCACGCGGACGACGACCCGTCGCTGCCGCCCGAGCAGATCGACCGGCTCGCCGAGGCCCTCACCGCCGCCGGCGTCCGGCACCGGGCGGAGGTCTACGCCGGCGCCCCGCACGGCTACACCCAGGCCGACACCAGCCGCTACGACGCGGCGGCGGCCGAGCGGCACTGGGAGGCGCTGCTCGGGCTGCTGAAGCGGGCCCTGCCCGCCTGAGGACTGCCGGGGGACTGTCTGGGACCGGTCCGATGACTGCCTGAGGCCGGTCCGAGGCCGGTCCATGACCGGTTGGACCGGCCATCTGTCGACCGGCCGCCGGCAGTCCGGTCGGAACAGGGCCCGGGGGAGCGGGGCCGAACGAGGGATCCAGGGGGGACGGCACATGAACACCAGTCAGGGCACGCGGGCGAAACCCGCCGGGCCGGGTCTGCGGAGCGTCCAGGAGGCCATCGCGCGGGCGCTCGGCGAGCACCTGCCCGGCGGCGTACGCACCGGCGAACTGGACCGGGACGGAAGGGCGTTGCGCTGGGTGGAGGCCGGCCGGGGCGGCGCCGTGCCGGTCGTCCTGATCGCGGGCGCCGGCACGTCGGCGCTCACCTGGTCGGCGGTCCTGCCCGAACTCGCCCGGTACGGGAGGGTCGTGGCGTACGACCGGGCCGGGCTGGGCGCCAGCGAGCCCGAGCGGTCCACCGCCCCGACGCTGAACGGCCAGCTCGCCGACCTGGCCGCCCTGGTGCGACATCTGGACGCGGGGCCGGCCCTCCTGGTCGGGCACAGCTGGGGCGGCCAGCTGGCCCGACTCCTCGCCTGGCAGCGGCCGGAGCTGGTGGCCGGGCTGGTGCTCGTGGACCCGGCGCACGAGGAGTTCCAGCCGCGGTCCATCCAGGTCGCCGAGGCCGTGCTGAACCGGCTGTGGCTGTACCGGACGGCGCTGTCGCCGGCCTCGCCCGTACCGGAGGAGCCGCTCGCCCGGGCCGAGGCGGCCGTGATCGCGCACCGGCACCAGCGGCGTGCCCTCCTCGCCGAACTGGGGCTGACCGCCGCCGCCGTGCCCGAGATCCGTCGCCGCCGCGCCGGGGCTCCGCCGCCCGAGGCGCCGCTGGCGGTCCTGAGCGCGACCCGGGGGCTGCCCAGGGCGATGCGCGCCCGCTGGACCGCCCTGCAGGAGGGGCTCGCGAGGAACGCCGTCCGGGGGACGCACGGCACGGTGCCCGGCGCCGGTCACGCGATCCAGGCCGACCGTCCCCAGGCGGTCGTCTCGGCCGTCCGGGAAGTCGCGGACCGTGCTCGGTATTTCCTCCAGGACTGACAACTCGTGCCCAATTCCTTTTCGGACCTGCACGACTGAGTCAACGACACGCTCTGGCACACTGTGTGCCGACGACCCGCGGGGGTGGGGTCATGACACGGGGGAGCAGGGGTATGAGCGGCGCGGGCACCGTGCTCGGCGGGCGGTACGAGCTGGTCGAGAAGATCGGCGGCGGCGCGATGGGCTCGGTCTGGAAGGCCGAGGACACCGTGCTGGCGCGGCGGGTCGCGGTCAAGATCCTGCGCTCGGAGCTGCTGGAGGACGACACCTCCGCCCAGCGTTTCCGCCGTGAGGCCCAGCTGGTCGCCGCGGTCGACCACCCCGGCGTGGTGGGCGTCCACGACTACGGGGAGAGCGGCGGGGACGGCGAGGAGCGCTGCGCCTACATCGTCATGGAGCTGATCGACGGCCGTCCGCTGGACCGGGTGCTCAAGGACACCGGACCGATGGGCGTCGAGCGCACCCTCGACCTGGTGGCCGGAGCGCTGGACGCGCTGCACGCCGCGCACCAGCGGGAGATCGTCCACCGGGACATCAAGCCGTCCAACCTGATGGTGCGTTCGGACGGCCGGGTGGCCATCACCGACTTCGGCATCGCCCGGGCGCTCGCCAGCACCAAGCTCACCGCCCCGTTCGCGATCATCGGCACCGCGCTCTACATGTCCCCGGAGCAGGCCGAGGGCGTGAACCTCGGACCGGCCACCGACCTGTACTCGATCGGCGTGGTCTGCTACGAACTGCTGGTCGGCGAGCCGCCGTACTCCGGTGACGGGCCGCTCCAGATCGCGCTCAAGCACGTCAACCAGCCGGTGCCGGAGCTGCCGGACACCTTTCCGGCGCCGGTACGGGCGCTGGTCGCCCGGGCGCTCGCCAAGAAGCCTGAGGAGCGGTACGCGGACGCCGCCGAGATGGCGACGGCGGTCCGGGCGGCGCTAGCGGGGGAGGGCGTCGCCGACGGGCGGACGCCGGGGAGGGCCGGCGCGGCCGACAGCGGGACCCTCCCGCTCCGGCCCGGTGCGGGCCCGGCCGCCAAGGGCGGTGCGGTCTCGGGCGGTGCGGTCCCGGCGGCCGAGGGCGGTGCCGTAGGGCCCGCGAAGGACGGTGTGGCAGAGCCGGGCCAGGGCGGCGGCGGGGTGAAGCCGGCCCAGGGCGGCGCGGCCGTGGCGCTGGTCAAGGGCGGGGCGGTGGCGGTGCCCGCCGCGGGCGGCGCCCCGGCACCCGACGAGGTGGCGAAGGTGGAGCCGCAGGCGCAGACCGAACCCGGTCGGCGGCGGTCGCGGCGTACCCTGCTGGTGCCCGTCGTCATCCCCGTGGTCATCTCGATGGGCACGGCGACCGTCCTGCTGGTCGACCGCGGGGCCGGCGGCACCGACGCGGCCCAGTCGCCCGGCGCCCAGCCGACCGTGGTGGTCACCGCCCCCGTGAACCCGGGCACCGCCACCTCGGCGCCCGCGACCAGCACCGCGCCGACCACCCCGGCGCCGACCGACACCCCGGCGGCCACACCCGGTCCCGACCAGCCGGTGCCCGGCGCCGCCCAGAACCAGCCGCAGGTCCCGGTCCCCCCGGCCCCGGCGGCCGGTGGTCAGGGCGGCAGCGGCGGTTCGGGCGCTTCGGCCGGTTCGGGCGCCGGCCGGACCGGTGGTACGGGCGCGGCGGCCGGCGGGGCGTCGTCGGCCGGTCAGGGGAGCCAGCCCGGCGGCGGCAACCCGCCCAACCCGCCCGCCAACCAGAACCCGCAGCCTCCGGCCCAGAGCGCCAACGGCGGGACCACCAGCGCCCCGCAGAACCCGCCCCGGCCCGCGTCCTGCGGCGGCACCAGCTGGAGCACCATCGTCAGCGCGAAGGACGGCCGCGCGATCGGGATGCGCGACGACAACCTGAACGGCGACAACCCGATCGTGGTCGGCGGCCACGCGCAGTACGGCTGGGTGCGCTCGACCAACCCCGGCTCGTGGATCCTGTTCAACGCCTGCAACAACGGCGGCCCGCAGCTGGTCCAGACGATGGACGGGAAGGTCGTGCTGAGCAACGGCCTCAGCTTCCTCACCAACTGGACGATGCGCACCGGTAGTTCGGCCGGCTCGTACACGCTGGGCGACTACCAGAACCAGTCCTGCATGACCAACAACGGCCCCGGCAACGCCGTCACCATGGTCTCCTGCACCCCCGGCAACGCCGCCCAGGAGTGGCGGCTGCAGTAGGGGCCCGCCCGGGGCGTGAGAGTTCGCGGCGCGGGGTGCGGGCGGCCCGGGAGGCGGCGGTGACGGCGCCGGTCGGCCGACTAGCAGATGACCTCCCGGCATTCAAGGGGTCCGGGTGGCGGGACCTCGCCACCGGCGTGTCAAGGAACCGTATGGAGACTTCTACACACATGTAAAAGTCGATCGACGGCCGACCGGACCCGCTCACCGGGCCGGCGGGCGGCGGGCCGGCGGGTGGATTCCCGTAGGCGCAGGCGACCGGCCGTCGGTCGGTTCGAAGTCCTTGGTGGGATGTGGTGAATTGCCCGGGTTCGTCTGCTGATTGGAGGCTCTTTACCCGATGGCGGGACCTGGCCAATTTCTGAGCAAGACCTGTCAATTCACCTGCTGGATTGTCATGCTTCTGGTCATCCCCCAGCGGTAGCCCCCACCCCCACCCATCGGTGGCGAGCCGCTCGACTGCACGGGGTTCCCGCACGTCAGTGCCCGTCCCGCCCCACAGGTGCCGACCCGGCCCCCCGGGACGCGGTGCGACCGCGCCCAGACGCGGATTCCCGGAAGGACTCGTACGTGAAGCGTAAGCTCGCGGCCGTCGCCGTACTCTCGGCCACGGCCCTGTTGACCGGTGTGATCCAGGTGAGCACCGCCGCCCAGGCCGCTCCCACCCCCTCGCTGCAGGCCCAGGCCGTCCAGCAGCACGCGACCGCGCTCAAGCTGGCGGCCGGTCAGGCCGGCCCGCTGGCCAAGGCGCTCAAGCTCGGCGACAAGGAGCAACTGGTCGCCAGGGACGCCGTGGTGGACAAGGACGGCACCCGGCACCTGCGCTTCGAGCGCACCTACGCCGGCCTGCCGGTGATCGGTGGCGACCTGGTCGTCCACCAGAAGGCCGACGGCTCGGTGAAGTCGGTCGACAAGGCGGTCGCCGCCCGGATCGCGCTGCCGGACACGACCCCGAAGATCGCCGCCGACCAGGCCGTCGCGCAGGTCACCGCGGGGGTCAGGGCCACCATCGGGGCGCGCGCCGACGCCGACGAGTCGCCGCTCACCGAGGTCCACCAGGCCGGCAAGGCCGAGCTGGTGGTCTGGGCCACCGACGGCAACCCGCGCCTGGCGTACCGCACCACGGTCGAGGGCCGGCGCGCCGACGGCACCCCGAGCCGCCAGATCCTGGTCACCGACGCGGCCGACGGCCGGGTCCTCGCCACGCACGAGACGATCGAGACCGCGGCCGGCACCGGCAACGGCGTCTTCGTCGGCCAGGTCCCGCTGGCCACCACCCAGAGCGGCTCGGACTACCAGCTGAAGGACGCCGGCCGCGGCGGCCAGTCCACCAGCGACCTCAACAACGGCAGCGACGGAACCGGCTCGCTGTTCGCCAACACCAGCAACAGCTTCGGCGACGGGACCGTCAACAACCGCGAATCCGCCGCCGTGGACGCCCAGTTCGGTGCCGCCACCACCTGGGACTTCTACAAGAGCACCTTCGGCCGCAACGGCATCCGCAACGACGGCGTCGGCGCCCTGAGCCGGGTGCACTACGGCTCCAACTACGTCAACGCCTTCTGGGACGACAGCTGCTTCTGCATGTCGTACGGCGACGGCAGCAACAACACCGCACCGCTCACCGAGATCGACGTGGCCGGCCACGAGATGAGCCACGGCGTGACCGCGGCCACCGCCAACCTCAACTACTCGGGCGAGTCCGGCGGCCTGAACGAGGCCACCTCGGACATCATGGGCACGATGGTCGAGTGGTACGCCAACCTGCCCTCCAACCCGCCGAACTACTGGATCGGCGAGCTGATCAACCTCAACGGCAACGGCACCCCGCTGCGGTACATGGACCAGCCGAGCAAGGACGGCGGCTCGGCGGACTACTGGGACGCGAACGTCGGCAACCTGGACGTGCACTACTCGTCCGGGGTGGCGAACCACTTCTTCTACCTGCTGTCCGAGGGTAGCGGCGCGAAGACGATCAACGGGTTCAGCTACGACAGCCCGACGTACGACAACTCCACGCTCGCGGGCATCGGCCGGGACAAGGCCGCGCAGATCTGGTACCGCGCGCTGACCACGTACTTCACCTCCACCACCGACTACGCGGGCGCCCGTGCGGGCACCCTCAGCGCGGCGGCGGACCTGTACGGGTCGGGCAGCGCGGAGTACAACGCGGTCGCCGCCACCTGGACGGCCGTCAACGTCAACTGACCAGGCTCCGGTGGGACTTCGGGCATGAGTCCGGCCCGGAGCTGAACCGGGCCCGGGCCTGAACCCGTCAGGCCCGGGC
>NZ_JBHVET010000272.1:0-10072 GCF_042802135.1 Kitasatospora sp. NPDC057512 | reverse complement strand
GAGGTGCGCCCCGGAGCCCGGAGTTTCAGGGAGCCTTGAAGCCCGGAGCCCGGAACTCCCGAGCCCCCGTCAGGGCTGGCGCAGGGCCTCGGTGAGCCGGTGGGCCGCCTCGACGACGGCCTGGGAGAGCTGGGCGCCGGGGTGGCGGGAAAGCCGTTCGATCGGCCCGGAGACCGTGACGGCGGCCACCACCCGGTTGGACTGGCCGCGGACGGGCGCGGCGACGGAGGCGACCCCGGCTTCGCGCTCGCCGACGGACTGCGCCCAGCCCCGGCGCCGCACGCCGCTCAGGGCGGTGGCGGTGAAGCGGGCCCCCTGCAGGCCGCGGTGGAGGCGCTCGGGCTCCTCCCAGGCGAGCAGGATCTGGGCGGCGGAGCCGACCTTCATGGGGAGGGTGACGCCCACCGGAACGGTGTCCCGCAGGCCGGTGAGCCGCTCGGCGGCGGCCACGCAGATCCGGACCTCGCCCTGCCGCCGGTAGAGCTGGGCGCTCTCGCCGGTGGCGTCCCGCAGCTGGGCAAGGACCGAGCCGGCCGCGGCCAGCAGCCGGTCCTCGCCGGCGGCCGCCGAGAGCTCGCCGAGCCGGGGGCCGAGCATGAACCGGCCCTGCACGTCCCGGCTGACCAGGCGGTGGTGTTCGAGTGCGACGGCCAGTCGGTGGGCGGTGGGCCGCGCCATGCCGGTGGCGGCGACGAGGCCGCCCAGGGTGGCGGGCCCGGCCTCCAGGGTGCCGAGGATCGAGGTGACCTTGTCGAGCACGCCGACGCCGCTCGTGTTCTCCATGGGATGGGTACTCCAGTCTCAAGGCCCGGGAGCAGCGGGTCGACGCTGCTCACGGCGGCTCCTGGCGGGGAGCCGGGGGGTGTGGTCAGCGAGGACGGGCCGGAGAAGTCGGCCGATTGCCTGCGCCGGGCACGAGACGGGTACGCGAAAGGACCGGGGCGGGAAGCGCCCGGGCGAAGGACAGCACAGAGAGCACCGTGTCTCCTCATCTTTCCCGCGCCACAGTGGCGACAGGCCGGAGTTGGCACTGCCCCCGCCAACACGGCGCGTACTTCGGACGCCGGGTCGAACGGGGAGTTGCCGGGGCTTCGTAGGGCCGGTCCCTCCACCCCTCTGGATGATTCGCCAGGAACGATACAAGACTTCCGGGGCGGCTCGGCAAGTCCCCCCGCCCTCGACCCTCCCCCGACCGCGGCCCGCGGGGCCCGCTCAGCGGTGGCGCGGCCCCGACAGGCCGGTGCACCGGGCCCCGTCCGGGCTGCCGGGGAGGGTCGCGTCCCAGGCGCGCAGGGCGGCGAGGGCGGCGGTGCGCTCGCGGTCCGTCGGCCGGGTGCCCTCGGGGCCGAGCAGGTAGTCGGCGACCGGGGTGAGCAGCAGGGTGGCGTCGCCGGCCGGGAGTAGCAGCGCCTCGTCCCACCGGTGCCGGATGACGGTGCGGCGCAGCAGCGTGCCGTGGCGCGGCGAGGTGCCGTGGGACGGCGGGGCGCCGGCAGAGGTGCGGCGGCGGAGTTCGGGGGCGACCTCGGCCTCCAGGACGGTGCGCACGTCCCGCAGGGCGCCGAGCGGAACGTGCTCGGCGGCGAGGTCGAGGAGGGCGGCGGCCTCCGGGGCGAGCCGGTAGGCGGCGACCACCGCGGCGGTCTCGACGGGCTCGAAGGGCTGCCCGGCGAGCCGGGCCACGTCGATCACGTCGCCCGCGAGGAAGGTGCGCCCGAGGCCCTCCTCGGCGAGGGCGATCAGGCATTCGACGTGGTCGTCGGCGGCCAGGTAGGGGCGGACCGGGACGGTGGCGAGGTCGCCGGTGAGCGCGGCGGTCGCGACCCGCACCTGGTACCAGGGGTCGAGCAGCGGGTCCTCGGCCGGCCAGCGCAGGGTGACGGCGATGTGCCGGGGGCGCTCGCCGAGCAGGGTGACCTCCACGGACTCCACCGGGTGGTCGGTGACCAGCCGGTTGACGGCCTGCCAGAGCGAGGCCTCGGTGGGGCTGACGAGGCCGAGCTCGGCCAGCGGCCGGGGCAGGTCGGGCGGGTAGTAGCCGGCCAGCGGCAGGTCGCGGATCGGGCGGACCCCGGTGGCGTCGGCGAGGTCGCGGGCGACCCGGGCGTAACACTCGACCCGGTCGCGGGCGCGCCGCAGCTCGTCCCGGGCGTGCGCGCCCATCCGGACGCCCTCCCGGGCGAGCGCGGCGAGCACCAGGTACGGGAGGTGGCGCTCGCCCCGGGCACGGTGGAGCAGCTCGACCGGTCCGGCGGCCGGGTCGACGTCGAGCAGCCGGTGGAGCAGGTCGGTGTCCAGGACCGTGGTCCGGTCCGCACTCAAGTCCGGGGCCCGGTCGGCACTCAGGTCCGTACTCGGTTCCGCGTTCGAACCCGCGTTCCGGTCCGCGTCCGGATCCGCGCTCCGGCCGGTGCTCAGGTCGCTGTTCCGGTCCTTGTTCATGGGCGTCCGCCTCCGAGAGCCGTGGTGGTCGCCGGTCGGCGGCCGGGCGACCGGGACGTGGCGGGTCCGGCGGTGAGGGGCCGGGCCGACTGCGGGCGCCACATCACCGATTGTGGCGACGGCCGATCAACACCGGATCACCACCGGGTCGACGATCTCTCGACATCCCGCCAGGTCCCGTGGGTTGATAGGGACTCACCAATTCGGGGGCGGCACGTGCGGGCGGGGGCGAGCACATGAGGTGGGCAGGTGCAGGAATGGATGATTTCCGGTTCTCGGTGCTGGGCTTGATGCGGGCGCAGCGCGGCGCGACCGTACTGAAGGTGGGCAGCCCCCAGCAGCAGGCGATGCTGGCGGTGCTGCTGCTGCGGCCCGGCCACGGCGCGAGCGCCACCGACCTGATCGACGCCCTGTGGGGCGAGGAGCCGCCGGGCACCGCGATGACGACGGTGCGCACCTACGCCTGGCGGTGGCGCAAGGTCCTGCACGGCGAGGCGCCGGACGCGCCGACGGTGCTGACCTCGGTCGGGGACGGCTACCGGCTGGTGCTGCCCAAGCACGCGGTGGACGCGGCGCAGGCGGAGGAGCTGGCGGCGCAGGCCGAGCGCACGGCGGCCGCCGGGGAGCCGCAGCAGGCGCGCGACCTGCTGAACCAAGCGCTGGAGCTGTGGCAGGGCGAGCCGCTGGCCGGCATCCCCGGACCGTTCGCGCAGCGGCAGCGCCAGCGGCTCCAGGAGCTGCGGCTGACCCTGCTGGAGGAGCGGATCGCCCTGGACCTGGCGCTGGGGCGCTACTCCCGGTGCATTCCGGAGCTGACCTCGCTGACCACCGAGCACCCGCTGCACGAGCGGGCGTACGGGCTGCTGATGCGGGCGCTGTACCAGGCCGGGCGGCAGGCGGACGCGCTGGCGGTGTTCCGGGGCGCGCGTCAGCTGTTCCTGGCCGAACTGGGGGTGGCGCCCGGGGCGGAGCTGGACCTGCTGCACCAGCGGATCCTGGAGGGGGACCCGTCGCTCGCCGCTCCGGTGCCCTCCGTCGCGCTCGTCCCCGTCGCGCCCGTCCCGGGCTCGGCCGCCCCCGGTCCGGCGGAGCCGGCCGCGCCCGGGGCCGAGGCGCCGGACCCGCCCACCGGCCCGGCGGCGCCGAACGGTCCCGCCGCCGCACCGGCCGGGAACACCGCACCGGCCGGGAGCAGCACCCCGATCGGGAGCGCCGCACCCACCCCCAGACCGGCCCAACTGCCGCCCGACGCGGCGGACTTCACCGGCCGCTCGGTCCTGGTCGAACGGCTGGGCAAGGCGCTCGGCGGGGCGCTCGACAGGAACCCCGGCACGGCCCCCGGCACGCCCGGCCAGCAGGCGCTGGTGATCGCGACCGTGGTCGGCATGGGCGGGGTCGGCAAGACCGCGCTGGCCCTGCACGTCGCCCACCGGGTGCGCGAGGCCTACCCGGACGGGCAGCTCTACGTCGACCTGCGGGGCGCCGACGCCACCCCGGCCGATCCGGAGGCGGTGCTCAGCGGCTTCCTGGTGGCGCTCGGCGTGCCGGCCGACGCGGTGCCGGAGGGGCTGGACGCCCGCTCGGCGCTGTTCCGCTCGGCGGTGGACGGCCGGCGGCTGCTGCTGGTGCTCGACAACGTCCACGACACCGCGCAGATCAGGCCGCTGCTGCCGGGCGCGGTCGGCTGCGCCGTGCTCACCACCAGCCGGACCCGGCTGTCCGGCCTGCCCGCGACCGTCCAGGCCGACCTCGGCGTCTTCGAACCCGAGGAGGCGCTCGAACTGCTGGGCCGCACCATCGGCGCCGAGCGGCTGGCCGCCGAGGCGCAGGCCGCCCGGGAGCTGCTGCTCGTCTGCGGCCACCTCCCGCTCGCGGTCCGGATCGTGGCGGCCCGGCTGGCGGCCCGGCCGAGCTGGACGGTGCAGACGCTGGGCCGCCGGCTGGCGGTCGAGCGGCGGCGGATCGACGAGCTGCGCATCGGCGACCTGGAGGTGGCGGCGGCCTTCGAGCTGAGCTACCGCCAGTTGACGCCCGCCCAGGCCCGGGCGTTCCGGCTGGCCGCCTCGGTGGACGGGCCGGACCTCGGGCTGCAGGCCGCGGCCGCCCTGCTGGACCTGGACGAGTACGACGCCGAGGACCTGCTGGAGGCCCTGGTGGACGTGGCGATGATGGAGTCGCCCTTCCCCGGCCGCTACCGCTTCCACGACCTGCTGCGCGCGTTCGCCCGGCGCCGTCCGGACGATCCCGGCGCGGCGGTGGCCGCCCGCGACCGGATGCTGGACCACCTGCTGGCCACCGCGTGCTCGGCCTTCCAGCACGCCGTCCCCGGGGATCCCGCGGCCGGCGCGCTCGGGCCGGCCCGCAGCGCGGGCGTCCCCCTGGACGGCCCGGACGGGGCGCGGGCCTGGGCCGAGGCGGAGGGTTCCGGGGCGATCGCGCTGGCCGCGCAGGTGGCGGGCTGGAGCGTGGCGGACGACACCGACTCCCCGCCGGCCGCTGCCGACGGCCCGAGCCCGGCTCCGTACCCCGCCGACGCCCCGACCACGGACCCACTGCGCGCCGCGATCGACCTGCTGATCGCGCTCACGCCGTTCGTCCTCGCCCCGCCCAGCCGCCAGCTGGCCACCACCGCGGACGCCCTGGCCGCCGCCGCGGACCACCGCGCCGACCACCGGGCAGCTGGTCGGGCGCACTTCCTGCGCGGCAACGTCGCCCTGGCCGCCACCCGGCTGGAGGAGGCGGAGGCGGCCTCCCGGCTGGCGGTGGCCGCGTCCCGGACGGCGGGCGACACGGTGATCCTGCGCCAGGCGCTGAACGACCTCGGCCTGGTCTGCCAGTTCCTCAGCCGGTACGACGAGGCCGTCGGGCACTACGACGAGGCGCTGCTGCTGGCCCGCGAACTCGGCCACCGCTCCGGCGCGCTGGTGACGACGGTGAACGCGGCGCTGGCCCGGGTGCGCAGCGGGCGGGCCGCCGAGGCGGTGCCGATCTGCCACGAGGCGCTGGCCGAACTGCGGACCCGGCACGACGATCCGGGCCGGGCGTACACGCTGTACGTGCTGGGGCTGGCGCTGCACGGGCTGGACCGGCACGAGGAGGCGGTCACCTGGTTCGGCGAGTGCCTGGCGGTGGCCTCGGCGTCCGGTCTGCGGGCCCGGGCCGGGCACGCCCGCTACCGGATGGCGGACAGTCTGCGCTCGCTCGGCCGGACGGACGAGGCGCTGGAGCACGCCGGGCAGGCGCTGGAGCTGTGCGAGGAGCTGGGTGCCGAGCGGGACCAGGGCCACGCGCTGGTGGTGCTGGGCCGGACGCTGGCCGACCTCGGGCGGGAGGCCGAGGCGTACGGCCGACTGCGAGAGGCGCACCGGATCTTCGTCCGGCTGGGGCTGCCGGAGGCGGCGGAGGTGGCGGCGCTGCTGCCCCGGGCCGAGGGTCCGGGTCCGTCGACCCCGTCGGGTCGGGAGGTCCGGCGGGCCGCCGACCGGCTCTCCTCGGGCTGCTGAGGAATCGATCCTGCAGTCACTTCCGGTGCGTTCAGGAGCCGGTGCTGTTCCAGTCGCCGGTGCCGCCGGTCGGGGTGGGGGTCGGGGTGGGCGTCGGCGTCGCGTCGCCGCTCACCACCGTCGCCACCCCGGCGTCGGCCGCCGCCCCGGCGACCGTCACCGAGAGGCCGGCGCCCAGGGCGACGGCCACCCCGAGGCCGACCGTGAACAGCCGGAGGCGGATGCGGATGGTGGTGGCCGGACGCTGCGTCATCTCTGGTACTCCTCGGCTCGCTTCCCTGCTGGGAAGGGGTTCCGTCGTGGTGTGGAACCAGTCTGGCCGGGAGCGTTCAACGGCCGATCTACAGCCGAGCACCGGTGATCACCAACGATCACCGGTGCTCGGTGGGCCGCCCGGTGACGCCACCCGAGGATGCCACCGGATGACGCCGCCCGCTCAGGCCGTCGCGCGGATCTCCAGGGTGCAGCACTTCACGCTGCCGCCGCCCTTGAGAAGCTCGCTGAGGTCCATCCCGATCGGCCGGAAGCCGCGCTCGCGCAGTCGCGAGGCCAGTCCCACCGCCGCCTCCGGCAGCACCACGTGCAGGCCGTCGCTGATCGCGTTGAGGCCGAACACCGCCGCGTCGGCCCCGTCCACCAGCAGCGCGTCCGGGAACAGCCGGCGCAGCACGGCACGGCTGCCGGCCGAGAAGGCCTCCGGGTGGTACATGATCTCGTCGCCGTCCAGCACCGCGAGCGCGGTGTCCAGGTGGTAGAAGCGCGGGTCGACCAGCTCCAGGCCGACCACCGGGCGGCCGAAGAACTCCTGCGCCTCCGCGTGCCCGTCGGCCACGCTGCGGAAGCCCCGCCCGGCCAGCACGTAGCTCGCGGTCGTCAGCAGGTCCCCCTCGCCCTCGTTGACGTACTCCGGGTCGCGCGTCTCGAAGCCCCGGGCGCGGAACCACTCCAGGTAGGCCGGGCCCTCGGCGGCCCGCTCGGCGTTGCGGAAGCGCGCCCCGAGCACCCTGCCGTCCACGACGGTGGCACCGTTGGCCGCGTAGACCATGTCGGGCAGGCCGGGCAGCGGGTCGATCAGGTCGACCCGGTGGCCGAGCTCGCCATACAGGGCGTACAGCCGCTCCCACTGGGCGACGGCCAGGTCGGTGTCCACCGGCTTCGCCGGATCCATCCAGGGGTTGATCGCGTAGGTGACGTCGAAGTGCGTCGGACGGCACATCAGGTAGTGGCGCGGACGGGCGGTGCGGGCCATCGGAAGCTCCAGGGAAGTCGGGTACGGGCGGTATGGGCGGTACGGGCGGTACGGGCGGTACGGGTGGAACGGGCGGAACAAGCAGAACGGGCGCTACGGGCGGGGCCGGTCAGGCGGCGGGGGCCGGCGGCCGCGTCGGGAAGTCGCGAAGGCCGCGCAGCGGGCTGGCCAGCAGCACCGCGCCCGCCGACAGCAGCACGCCCGCCATCAGCCAGATCGTGCTGCGGGCGCCGATCGCCTCGCCGAGGTAGCCGCCGAGCAGGGCGCCCACCGGGATCGCGCTGTAGTTGAGGGTCGCGGAGCTGGCCCGGATCCGGCCGATCATCGCGGGCGGGCAGTAGCCCTGGGAGAAGCTGCCGGCGAGGACGTTGCCCGCCACCACCCCGCAGACCGCGACCGCCCAGGCGAGCGCGCTGACCACCAGCGGCAGCCGGTCACCCGCCAGCGGCAGCAACAGGATGAAGGGCGCGACCACCAGTTCGCAGACCAGCAGCCCGCGGGCGCTGCCCAGCTTGCGGGCGACCCGTCCGGCCAGCATCGCGCCGGCCAGTCCGCCGACGCTCACCAGCGCGAACACCCCGCCCACCGCGCCCGGTTCGAGCCCCACGCTGCGCACCAGGAAGACCGTCTGCACCGCCTGGATGCCGTTCAGCCCCAGGTTCCCGATCGCCGCGAAGCAGGCGAACGTGCGCAGGTACGGATCGCGCAGCAGGAACCGGACGCCCTCGCCGATCTCGCGCGGGATGCCGCGCCGCTCGGACACCGGCGGGGGGCGCTCCTCCGTCCTGATCCGCCGCAGGAACAGCGCCGACACCAGGTAGGTGAGCGAGTCCGCGAACATCCCGCTGGCGGCGCCGAAGGCCTGCGAGAGCAGACCGGCCGCGCCCGGGCCGGCGATCTCCGCCGCCGAGGCCCCGGAGCGCAGCTTGACGTTGGCCTCCAGCAGGTCGGCCTTGCCGACCAGGGTGGGCAGCACCGCACCGTAGGCGGTGGAGAAGAACACCTTCACCGCCCCGGTCAGCAGGGCCACCACCACCAGGTGGGCGAGCGAGAGCACCCCCAGCCAACTGGCCACCGGCACGCTGCCGAAGAGGACGAGCAGCAGCAGGTCGCAGACCAGCATCACCCGCAGCCGGGGCCAGCGGTCCACCCAGGCGCCGGCCAGCAGGCCGAGGAACAGCCAGGGCAGCCAGGCGGCCGCGTTGATCACGCCCACCGCGAGGGGGCTGGCGCCCAGGGTGACCACGGCCACCAGGGACAGGGCCACGCTCCCGACGGCCGTGCCGAAGTTGCTGGTGGTCTCACCGATCCAGAGCCGGCGGAAGTCCCCGTGGGCCCACAGGCCCCACCTGCTGCGCGGCCGGTCCGGCGGAGCCGGTGACTCGATCGGGACGGTGGTGGTCATCGCGGCTCACGCTCCGGACTTCTCGGTGTTCTGGAACTTCTCGGCGTTGTCGCTGTTGTCGGTACTGCCGGTGCTGCCGGTGCTGCCGGTGCTGCCGGTGCTGCCGGCGCTGCCGGCGCTCCCGGGCCGCAGCTTGTCGGCGAGCACGGCGGCGATCCGGGCGAGCGACTCCGGCCGGGCCAGGTCGCCATGGCCGAACGGCAGCCGGTGGCCCTCGATCCGCCCGTCCAGGTGGGGCCGCCAGACCTCCTCGTACGGCCAGTCGGCCGGCTTGCCGAGGGTGGCGCCGAAGAAGACGGCATCGCCCCGGTAGCACTCGGGCCGGTGCTCGGCCATCAGCTTGCGGTGCCGGTCGAACACCTCGGGCAGGACGTGCGCGGCCTCGCCGAGCACCGCCGCCAGATCGGCCTGGCCGCTGCCGTCCGCCGGGTCGTAGCCCAGCGAACGCAGCAACTCGGCCACCGTGTCGACGGGTTCGGACGGCGGGGCGGCATCGGTGTGGACCGCCGGGCCGCCGTCCAGCAGGGCCAGCAGCCCGACCGGCGCGCCCTCGGCCTGGAGCCGGACGGCCATCTCCTGGGCGACCACCGCACCGAAGGACCAGCCCAGCAGGTGGTACGGGCCGGACGGGTGGACGGCCCGGATCTGCCGTACGTAGTCCTCGGCGATCTCGGCGACGCTGGCCGGCGCCCCGCCACGCAGGCCACGGGCCTGGAGACCGTACACCGGCTGCCCGGGGTCGAGGTGGCGCAACAACCCGGAGTAGACCCAGCTGATGCCGGCCGCCGGGTGGACGCAGAACAGCGGGGGCCGGTCGCCGCCGGTGCGCAGGGGCAGCAGCACGTCCAGGGCGTCCGCCGCCGGCCCCTGGTCGAGCCGGCTGTCCAGCCCGGCCACGGTGGGCGCCTCGAACAGCGCCCGCATGCCGAGATCGACACCGAGGGCGGTGCGGATGCGCGAGAGCAGTTTCATGGCGAGCAGGGAGTGCCCGCCCAGATCGAAGAAGCCGTCGTCGATGCCGACGCGCTCCAGACCGAGGGTCTCGGCGAACAGGGTGCAGAGCAGCTGCTCGCGCGGGGTGCGGGCCGGGCGGCCGGCCGGGTGGGCGGCGAACTCCGGTGCGGGCAGGGCACGGTGGTCGACCTTGCCGCTGCCGGTCAGCGGCAGGGCGGGCAGCGCGACGAAGGCGGCGGGCACCATGTGGGCGGGCAGCCGCTCGGCGGTGAAGGCCCGCAGGCCGGCCGGGTCGAGCGGGCGGTCGGTGACCAGGTAGGCGACCAGTCGGGTGCCGCTGTCGTCCGGCCGGACGACGGCCGTGGCGACCTCGGGGTGAGTCGTCAACACCTGCTCGATCTCGCCGAGTTCGATCCGGAAGCCGCGGATCTTCACCTGGTCGTCGGTCCGGCCCAGGTACTCCAGCTCACCATCGCGGGCGCGGCGCACCAGGTCACCGGTGCGGTACATCCGCTCGCC
>NZ_JBHVET010000271.1:0-10093 GCF_042802135.1 Kitasatospora sp. NPDC057512 | reverse complement strand
GCGCCCGGGGCGGGCCCGGGCGGCCCGCTCCGGCGGCTGCTGCGCCGGCTCAGCCCGCGCCGTGGTCGCGGTACTGGAAGATGAAGCCGGCGACGGCGAGCGCGAGCACCAGGGCGCCGACGACGATCAGCCAGCGGGCGAACACCAGGCCCAGGGCGAAGACCGTCACGCCGACCGCCGCGAGGACCGGGTAGCCGCTGCGGGCCGGGAAGAACCCCACCGGCCCGGCGGCCTCCGCGATCTCGGCCTCCTCGCGGTCCTGCGCCCGGCCGCCGCCCGACCGCCGGTACTGGACGAACCAGAACAGCGCGACCAGACCGGACATCAGGAACGCCACCGTCAGGATCGCCTTGCCGGCCGGCTCCCGGGCCCAGAAGCCGTAGACCAGCCCGGTCACCGCGAAAAACGCGGTCATCACCGCGAACAGCCACCCCTCCGCCTTCACCGCCCGCTCCCCCGTCCGCCGGTAGGGCCGTACGGGGCACCGGCGGCGCCGGTCGGCGACTCCGCCGCGGACACCTCCGGGTGGTGCAGGTCGAAGGCCGGCGACTCGGAGCGGATCCGGGGCAGCGCGTGGAAGTTGTGCGGCGGCGGCGGGCTGGAGGTGGCCCACTCCAGCGACCGGCCCCAGCCCCACGGGTCGTCCTCGGCGACCTTCTCGCCGTACCTGCTGGTCCTCCAGACGTTGTAGAAGAACGGCAGGTTGGAGACCCCGAGCAGGAACGAGCCGATCGAGGCGCACACGTTCAGGGCCGTGAAGTCGTCCACCGCCAGGTAGCTCGCGTAGCGGCGCGGCATTCCCTGGGCGCCCAGCCAGTGCATCACCAGGAAGGTGGTCTGGAACCCCGTGAACACGGTCCAGAAGTGCGCCTTCCCGAGCCTCTCGTCGAGCATCTTCCCGGTGAGCTTCGGCCACCAGAAGTAGAAGCCCGCGAAGGTGGCGAAGACGACCGTCCCGAACAGCACGTAGTGCAGGTGGGCCACCACGAAGTAGCTGTCGGTGACGTGGAAGTCGATCGGCGGCGCCGCCAGCAGCACCCCGCTCAGCCCGCCGAACAGGAAGGTCACCAGGAAGCCGACCGACCAGAGCATCGGGGTCTCGAAGGAGAGCGAGCCGTTCCACATCGTCCCGACCCAGTTGAAGAACTTCACCCCGGTGGGCACCGCGATGAGGAAGGACATCATCGCGAAGAACGGCAGCAGCACCTGGCCGGTGGCGAACATGTGGTGGGCCCACACCGACATGGACAGCGCGGTGATGGAGATGGTCGCGCCGATCATCCCGTAGTAGCCGAACAGCGGTTTGCGGCTGAACACCGGGATGATCTCGCTGATGATGCCGAAGAACGGCACCGCGACGATGTACACCTCCGGGTGGCCGAAGAACCAGAACAGGTGCTGCCACAGCAGCGCCCCGCCGTTCGCCGCGTCGAAGGCGTGCGCGCCGAACTTGCGGTCCGCCTCCAGGCAGAGCAGCGCGGCGGTCAGCACCGGGAAGGCCAGCAGCACCATGACCGAGGTGAACAGCACGTTCCAGGTGAAGACCGGCATCCGGAACAGCGTCATGCCCGGCGCCCGCAGGCAGGTGATGGTGGTGATGAAGTTGACCGCGCCCAGGATGGTGCCGAGGCCGGCCACCACCAGCCCGAACGCCCACAGGTCCCCGCCCGCCCCCGGCGAGAACAGCGGACCGTTCAGCGGCGCGTAGGCGAACCAGCCGAAGGAGGGCGCGCCCCCGGTGGTGAGGAAGCCGCTCAGCACCATCAGCCCGCCCAGCAGGAACGCCCAGTAGGTGAAGGCGTTCAGCCGGGGGAAGGCGACGTCCGGCGAGCCGATCTGCAGGGGCATGATCGCGTTGGCGAACCCGGCGAAGGTCGGGGTGGCGAACAGCAGCAGCATGATCGTGCCGTGCATGGTGAACAGCTGGTTGTACCGCTCGTTCGACAGCAGCCCGGTGTCCGGCCCCAGCAGCTGGGCCCGCATCAGCAGCGCGAGCACGCCCCCGACCAGGAAGAAGCCGAAGGCCGTCGCCAGGTAGAGGTTCCCGATGACCTTGTGGTCCGTGGTGAACAGCCAGCGCAGCAGCGTGCTGCCCTGCCGGACCCTCACCCGGGTGCGGTCCCGCGCGGGGGGCGGCACGGTGGACGAAGCGTTCATGGGACCTCCGCAGCGGAGCCGGTGACGCCCCCGGTCTCGGCGCCGACCCCCTCCCCGGCCCGGCGGAGGGCCCCCCCTCGCACGCCATCGCCGACCCTAGCGGCGGCGGCCCGGGCCGCCGGGGCGCCACGCGGTACGGCCCGTCGACCGGGCGCGGCGCTCCCGCGGATCGGGGTGCGGGACGTCGGTCGGCGTTCCGGGAGCGTGCCGGGCTCAGCGCTCCCGCAGGTCGGGGACCACCTCGCGCAGACGCTCGGCGCCGATCGCGCCCGCCCGCAGCAGGACCGGCACCTCGCCGGTGATGTCCACGATCGAGGAGGGCACGGCGGCCGCGGTCGGGCCCCCGTCGAGGTAGACGGCCACCGAGTCGCCGAGCATGCCCTGGGCGGCGTCGCAGTCCTGCGGCGACTCGTGCCCGGTCAGGTTCGCGCTGGAGACGGCCAACGGCCCGGTGGCGTTGAGCAGTTCGATGGCGACCGGGTGCGCGGGCATCCGCACCGCGACCGTCCCGTTGGTCTCGCCGAGGTCCAGCTCGACCGAATCCCGGTGGCGGGCGACCACGGTCAGCCCGCCGGGCCAGAACTCCTTGACCAGGTCGCGCGCGCGCTCCGTCACCTCGACCAGCCCGTCCAGCGCCTCCGGAGAGCCGACCAGCACCGGCGAGGGCATGTTCCGTCCCCGGCCCTTGGCGCGCAGCAGGCGGTCGACCGCCTGCGGCGCGAAGGCGTCCGCACCCACGCCGTACACGGTGTCCGTGGGCAGGACGACGAGTTCACCGCGGCGCACCGCGGCCACGGCCTCGCGCAGCCCGGCCGCGCGCTCCGACGGGTCCGAGCAGTCAAAACGACGAGTCATCAGGGGTCTCCACCGGCGGGCCGCGGGCCCGCCCCGTTCCTCCGGCCCGGTCACCTCTCCGGCCGGACACGACCTGGTCAGCCTACCCGTCCCGCTCCCGCCGACCGGCCACGCCCCGGGGCCGCAGTGTGCGGGGGCTCCTCGGCCGCTCGGGTGGCTCGGGACGGCGGCGCCGTAGCGGGCCGTCCTCCCCGGGGGCGGCCGGTGGCGGGCGGACGTAGGTTGCGCACATGACCAGTGACGAGACGGTCCCGGCCGTGGGAGTGCGTCCGCTGGACGAGGTGTTCGCCGCGATCGACAGGGTCAACCGGCGGCCCCGGCCCTGGACCGGCTTCGAGCACGGCGTGCTCGGCGCCTACCGGTGGGCCGCCGGCGCCCAGGTCGCGGCCCCGGTCACCGCCGCCGCCACGGCCGGCGCCATCGGCCCGTGCCTCGCCCAGCTGCTGGCCGAGTGCCAGGCCGCCGCCGTCCGCCTCCACCTGGTCCGCACCCAGGGCGCGGACCACACCTACGTCCTCGGCGTCCACCGGGCGCTGGCCTGGCTCTGCGGGCTGCACGAGGACCGTCCCTGAGTGACCGTCCCCGGGCCCGGCGGGCCCGGCGCGTCGAACGGGCGGCGTGCGTCGAACGGGTGGCGCACGGCGTTGAACAGGTGGCGCACGGCGTTGAACAGGGGTCAGGCCGGGTCAGTAGTAGTGGCGGCGGCCACCGACGGCGTGCCCGAGCGTTCCGGCGAGCCACAGGACCAGGCCGATGACGGCCAGGACGACGCCGATGGTCCACAGGATCGAGATTCCGGTGACGAAGCCGATGATGAGCAGGATGACGCCGAGGAGTATCACGAGGGTCTCCCGGGTTGAGGGGTGGCTGTCGGCAGGGGCGGGCCTCGTCGGCTCCAACCGGCCGGGTCCGCCCCCGGAGATCGGGGCCGGTCTCGCCCGGCCCGTCTCCACACCCCCCGCGTCTACCGCGCCACCGCGCGGGCAAACCGTCCCGCCGGTTCCCGTCAGCGCCGGTGGCGGCCGCCCTGCCTGCGGGGCGGTGCGGCCACCCGGGGCGCGGGCAGGAAGAGCCGGGCCAGCTCGCGGCCCAGGTTGACGCCGATGGCGAGGGCCATCGCCATCGCGGCGGCCCGCCCGATGCCGCTCAGCCCGATCTCGGGCTCGCCCCGGACGAAGGCCAGCATCCCGAAGTACAGCACCGAGCCGGGCAGCAGCGGCCCCAGGGCGGCGGTGATGTGCGGCAGCGCCGAACTGCCCCGGCAGCGCGCCATGAGCTGGCCCGACAGGCCCACCAGCCCGGCGGCCAGCCCGGTGGCCAGGATCGGCTCGCCGCCCGCGTTCACCAGCACCCCGTACGTGGTCCAGCCGGCCGCGCTGTTCACCAGGACCGCCGGCAGCGTGGCCGGCTCGGTGTTCAGCAGCACCGCGAACGCCAGCGTGAGCAGCACCGCGGCGGCGAGCTGCAGCGGGGGGTTCACCGCCCCGGGCGGGACGTCCTGGGCGGCGAGGTCGGCACCGTTGTTGACGCCGACGTAGAGCACCGTCATCACCCCGACCACCACACCGGTCATCAGGTAGAGCGCTTCGAGCAGCCGGGCCGCGGCGGTGAGGTAGAAGCCCGCCAGGCCGTCCTGGGCCGCCGCCACCATGGGCCACCCCGGCAGCACCGCGAACAGCCCGCCGGTGATCACCACCGATCCGCGCAGGTGCAGACCGTTGAACGACAGCAGGATGCCGATCACGGCGGCGGGCACCGCCGCCACCACGAACTGGTAGAACGCCGGGAGGTCGTGGCGCGCCACCAGGGCCGAGAAGCGCTCGCCCACCAGCGCGGCGACGACGGCGCTGGCGAACACCAGCCAGGCCCGGGCGTCGGCCCGGCCGCCGATCAGCAGCGTGGCGGCCCCGGCCATCCCGCCGCAGGAGAGCACGAACAGCCGGCCCGAGTACCGGCGGTGGCGCCGGCGGGCCGCCACCAGGCGGCCGTGCGCCTCGGGGACGGCCATCCCGCTCGCGGTGATCTCGGTGACCAGCCGGAACACGAGGGCCAGCCGCGCGTAGTCGACGGCCGGGCGGCGCACCGAGCACTCGGCGGTCAGCGACGGCTCCGACGGGCCGGGCTGGTACGAGATCGCCACCCGGGTGAAGGTCACCTGCGGGTCGCAGGGCTGGACCCGGTAGGCGTGGGCGACGGTGAGCATCGCGGCCTCGACGTCCTCCGCCGCCTCGCCGCTGGCCAGCAGCAGCTCGCCGACCAGCAGCGCGAGGTCCAGCACCCGGGCCGGCTCGACGCCCGTCGGCGGGTCCGCGCCGGCCCCTTCCGGCGCGGGCTGCCGGTCGGCCGTCGGGGTGCGCAGCAGCGGCAGCATCAGGTCGGGCCAGGGGACCGCGGTGCCGTCACCGTCCGGTCCGGGCCGGGCCCCCTCCCCACGCTTCCCGGGCGCGGGGGCCTGGGGCGGCACCCGTTCGGGCCGGGTGGGGCGTCCTTCCGGGCCGGCGGGCGCACCGAGCTGCTCGTGTTCCGTCATCGCGACTCCCTGACCCCACCCCCTCCGCCAACACCGTGCAGCCCTTCAACTACCCGGAGTGACGCTGCGGCGAACGCGCCACACCCGGCACACCCGTCCGAACCGGAGCACGACCGGCCGTACACGCCCCAGTGCCCCGCGCGTGCCGACCTCGGAGGCGGGGCCGGCCGGGCGCCGCCGCCGGTACCACCCCTCCCGCCGCCGGAGCCGTTCCCCGACCCCGCCGCGGCGGGGCCTTCGCGGTCGCGGCCCGGGCGGGCCTGACGCTGCCGACCTGTGCCGATCGGGGCTGAGCAGTGGCGACCTGCGCCGATCGGGGCTGAGCAGGGCCAGGAGACAGCCGAACCGCGGGCGGGCCGGGTCAGAACCGCGGTGTCAGCAGGCCCTCCAGCTCGGCCTCGAAGAGCAGCGCGGGCCGGAAGCCCATGCCGGTGAAGTGCCCGGCGAGTTCCAGCGACAGCACGCCGTGCAGGCGGGTCCAGAAGGCCAGGAAGCGGTGGAGCACCTCGGGCGGGGCCGGCTGCTCGCCCGCCCAGCCGCGGTGGCCCAGCAGGTGGGTGGCGAACGGCGCCTCCGGGGCGTCCGTGCCGGCCGGGGCGAGCGCCGCGCAGGCGTCGACCAGGGTCCGCATCACCTCGTCGGCGATGGCGGTGGTGTCCTCGGGCGCGCGGTAGCCGGGCACGGGGGTTCCGTAGATCAGGAAGTACCGCTGGGGGTCGGCCAGGGCCCAGTCGCGCAGGGCGCGGGCGAGCCCGGCCAGGTCGGCGCCCTCGGCGGCGGCCGCGCCGAGGGTGTCGGCGAGGCTGCGGTAGGCGTCCCGGACGAGCTCGGTGATCAGCTCGTCGCGGCCGGCGAAGTAGCGGTAGAGCGCGGGGCCGCTCATGCCCATCCGCTTGGCGATCGCGTTGACGGAGAGCGCCGAGGCGCCGGCCGTGGCGATCTGCTCCCAGGCGTGCGCCTTGACCTCCTCGCGCACCTGGGCCCGGTAGCGCTCGCGCGGGGTGTCCGCGCCCGTCCTCGCCATGGCCTTCGCCCGCTCCCCGGCTCGCCCGACTACATGTTCACGCTTCCGTTAGAAGGTATCACGGGGACCCGTTGACACCCCGACCCTCGCGGAGTTACAACTTCTAACGAAGGCGTGAGCATCTAGCTCGCAAGGCGTCCGAGCCGTCCCGACGGCCGACCAGTGAATGGGGAGTTCCATGTCCGCCACGCGCAGCTCCACCCGCGGCACCGGCATCCGCACCGCCCTCCTGACCCTCCCGCTCGCCCTCGGGCTGCTCGGCGCCACCGCCGCGCCGGCCGGGGCCGCCACCGCCCACCGCCCCGGCTCCTCGCTCACCTGCGGCGGGACGGGTGTCGACCCCGACGCCCGGGTCCGCCACCGGACCGGGATCGTGATCCACGCGCCGCTGCGGACGGTCTGGCGGCTCCAGACCGACGTGGCGCACTGGCCCGACTGGCAGGCGCCGGTGCAGAGCGCCGAGCGCCTCGACGGCGGCCCGCTGCGCCCGGGGTCGGCGTTCCACTGGACCACCCCGCTGCCCCCGAACCCCGCCTCGGCCGACCCCACCCTGGGGATCACCTCCACCGTCCGGCAGCTGCGGCCCGGCGCGTGCATCCGCTGGACCGGCCCGGCGGTCGCGACCGGACTGCGGATCGACGGCGTCCACGTGTGGAACCTCACCGAGGTCCCCGGCGGCGTCCTGGTGCGCACCGAGGAGACCCACACCGGCCCCCAGGTCGACGCGAACGTCCCCGCCGCGACCGACATCCTCCGCCAGGGCCTCGAAGGCTGGCTGCACGACCTGAAGACCGCCGCCGAGGCCCGCACCACCCGGTAGGAGGCGGCCCGCCTCGCCGCACCCGTCCCGCCGGACCGACCCGCGGGCCCGCGCATGGAAGCCCGCACCCCGGGCAGACGCCGCCCGGGGCGGACCTTCGCCCCGTCGACGAGAGGAGGCACCCGCCGTGGGTACCGAGGAGAAGCTGCAGAACATGGCGGAGAAGGCCGGCGGCAAGGCCAAGGAGGCCGTGGGAAAGGCCACCAGCGACCGTTCGACCGAGCTCAAGGGCAAGGCCGAACAGGCGAAGAGCGACCTGAAACAGGCCGTGGAGAAGGTCAAGGACGCGGGCAGGCACTGACCCGGCACCCGGCCGGCCGCCCCCGGACGGCCGCTGGATGTCCGCGCGTCCACCGCGCCCGGCGGTCCGGCGGTCCGGCGGTCCGGCGGGCAGACAAGCCCGGGCGCGGCCCCCAGGGCCTCTCAGGCGGCGAGCAGCCCCTGCCGCCCCGCGTAGGCCGCGAGGCCGTCGGCCGTCACGCCGGCCCATCCGAGGTAGCCGTCCGGCCGGACCAGGAACACCCCGGTGCCGTACGCCTCGTAGGCCGGGATGCGGACCACCGGGGCGGTGACGGCGGGCAGCGGGGTGTCCGTGCCGACGGTGAGCAGCGTCCAGTGCGGGCCCCGGAAGGCGTCGAACAGCCGGGTGCCGCCCCGATGACCGTCCGGGGCGCGGTCGCCGGCCCGCAGCACGTCCGCCGGGAGGTCCCGGCGGGTCTCCACCGAGAGCGCGGACTCCCGGTAGCCGAGGTCGAGTTGCTGGGTCGCCCGGCCACGGCGCTGCTCGCCGCGGTGGACCCTGGTGGACAGCTCCAGCATCGCGGCCGCATTGCCGCGGCGCTCCTCCTCGTAACTGTCGAGCAGTCCCTCTCCCGCGCGCCCGGTCAGCACCGCGGCCAGCTTCCAGCCCAGGTTGTAGGCGTCCTGGACGCTGGTGTTCAGGCCCTGCCCGCCGGCCGGCGAGTGGACGTGCGCGGCGTCGCCCGCCAGGAAGACCCGGCCCGCGCGGAAGCGGTCGGCGAGCGCGGCGCGCGGGCGGAACTCGGAGATCCAGCGCAGTTCGGTGACCTGCTCGGCGGCCAGGTGGGAGCGGGCCGCGACCACCGTGCGCAGTCCGTCGAGGGTGAGGTCGACGGCCGTCCCCTCCGGGAACTGGGCGACCAGCTGGAAGTCCTCGGTGCCGCCGAGCGGGCAGATCGCCAGCATGCCCTCCTCGGACCCGAACACGTGCCAGTGCTCGCGGTCCAGCCCGTCGATCCGGACGTCCGCGACCAGCATCGGGTCCGGGTCGACGGTCTCGCCGGTCATCCCGATGCCGAGCAGTCGCCGCACCGTCGAGCGGCCGCCGTCCGCCGCGACGACGTACCGCGCCCGGACCGGACCGCCGACGGCGAACTCGGCGGTCACGCCCTCCTCGTCCTGCGCGAGGCCGACCAGCTCCCGGCCGAACGCGACCTCGCCGCCCAGCTCGCGCAGCCGCCCGTACAGCACCTGCTGGGTGCGCCACTGGGGCAGCATCAGCGCCTCGGTGTACGGCTCGGCCTCGGAGGGCTCGGTCGGGTCGAACATCCGGCGCTCGCCCTGCGGTTCGCCGTCCCGCCAGAGCAGGTTGGGCGGGTAGTGCCCGGCGACCGCGCGGACCCGGTCGAGCACGCCGAAGTCGTCGAGCACCTCCAGCGTGCGCGGCTGGAGGCCCTTGCCGCGCGAGCCGGGGAAGAGTTCCGCGCCGCGCTCGACCACCAGCGCGGCGACGCCGTGCCGGGTGAGGTCGAGCGCCAGGGCCAGTCCGGTGGGCCCGGCGCCGATGACCAGGACGTCCGTGTGCATGCCGTGAGGAGCCACGACAACCTCCTTAACGTTGTTAAGTAGCCGTTGCCGACAGCGTGCACTTAACGGCGTTAAACTGTCAACCGTGACCTCCCAGAGAACCCCCAAGCTCGACCGCGGTCAGGTCGTCGACACCGCGCTGGACCTGCTGAACGAGGCCGGCCTGGACGGCCTGACGCTGCGCGCCATCGCCGCCCGGCTCGACGTCAAGGCGCCCGCGCTGTACTGGCACTTCAAGGACAAGCAGGCGCTGCTGGACGAGATGGCGACCGAGATGATGCGCCGCATGACGGCCCGGGCGGCGGCGGGCGCGGCCACCGAGGCCGACGGGGCCGGTCGCGTCCCGGCCCCGGGCGACTGGCGGGAGACCTACCTGAGGACCATGCGCACCCTGCGCGCCGAGCTGCTGCGCTACCGCGACGGCGCGAAGGTCTACAGCGGCTCCCGGTTCACCGACACCGGCTACGCGGCCGACCTGGACACCTGGCTGCGCCTGCTGGTCGAGTCCGGCTTCACCCCGGTGGCCGCCGCCCGGGCCTGGCAGACCGCCTACAGCTACACCATCGGCTACGTCATCGAGGAGCAGGCGATGGGCCCCAACTCCTTCGACGGCGAGGAGGGCTACGACCTGGACGCCCGCGCCGAGCGCCTGGCCGCCCACCCGCTGGCCGCCGAATCGGGCCGGGTGATGTTCCAGGACTTCGACGAGGGCTTCGAGCAGGGCCTGGCGGCGGTGCTCGCCGGGGTCGAGGCCACCCTGCTCGGCTGACGGATCCGGCGCGGCGCGGCGCGGCCGTTCACCGTTCGTCGTTCGCCGTTCACCGTTCACCGTTCGCCGTTCGTCGTCCCGGAGACGACCGCACCGCCGGGCCCGCACCCC
>NZ_JBHVET010000270.1:0-10213 GCF_042802135.1 Kitasatospora sp. NPDC057512 | reverse complement strand
TCCCGGAGGAGGTGCGGGGCTCGAAGGCGGATCTCAGCGGGCTCAGACGAGCTCGGTGACCGTACCGCCGGCGGCCTTGATCTTCTCGGCGGCGGAGCCGGAGACGGCGTCGACCGTCACCTGCAGCGCAACCGAGACCTCGCCGGTGCCGAGCACCTTGACGAGGGAGTTCTTGCGAACCGCGCCCTTGGCGACCAGGTCCTCGACCGTGACCTCGCCACCCTGCGGGTAGAGCTCGGCCAGCTTGTCGAGGTTGACGACCTGGAACGTGATCTTGAACGGGTTCTTGAAGCCCTTCAGCTTCGGCAGGCGCATGTGGAGCGGCATCTGGCCACCCTCGAAGCGCTGCGGAACCTGGTAGCGGGCCTTCGTGCCCTTGGTACCACGACCGGCAGTCTTACCCTTGGAGCCCTCACCACGACCCACGCGGATCTTGTCGGTCTTGGCACCCGGGGCGGGACGCAGGTTGTGGATCTTGATCGGGTTGTCGCCCATGATCAGTCCACCTCCTCAACCGTCACCAGGTGACGGACCGTGTGGGCCATCCCGCGGATCTCGGGACGGTCCTCCTTCACCACGACGTCGTGCATGCGCTTGAGGCCAAGCGTACGCAGGGTGTCACGGTGGTTCTGCTTGCTGCCGATGTACGACTTGGTCTGCGTGATCTTCAGGCGAGCCATCAGGCGCTCACCCCAGCAGCACGCGCCCGCAGCAGAGCGGCGGGGGCCACGTCCTCCAGCGGCAGGCCACGACGGGCGGCGATCTCCTCGGGGCGCACGAGGCCCTTCAGAGCAGCCACGGTGGCGTGCACGATGTTGATCGCGTTGTCCGAGCCGAGCGACTTCGACAGGATGTCGTGGATGCCGGCGCACTCCAGGACGGCGCGCACCGGACCACCGGCGATAACACCGGTACCGGGGGCGGCGGGCTTCAGGAGCACGACGCCGGCGGCCTTCTCACCCTGGATCGGGTGCGGGATGGTGCCCTGGATACGGGGGACCTTGAAGAAGTTCTTCTTGGCCTCCTCAACACCCTTGGCGATGGCGGCCGGAACCTCCTTCGCCTTCCCGTAACCGACACCCACGGTGCCGTCACCGTCGCCCACCACGACCAGCGCGGTGAAGCTGAAACGACGACCACCCTTGACAACCTTGGCGACACGGTTGATCGCGACAACGCGCTCGACGTAAGCGGTCTTCTCGACGGCGGGGGCGTTGCCCCGGTCGTCACGCTTACGGTCGCGCCGCTCGCCACCGCCGGTGCCGCCGCCGGCGCCGCTACCGCGGCGCTGGGGTCCAGCCATTGGAATTACCTCTCTCGATTACGTCCGTCGACTGAGCCGACGAGCGGCTTAGAAGTCGAGCCCGGCCTCGCGAGCCGCGTCCGCCAGGGCGGCGATGCGGCCGGCGTACCGGTTGCCCGCGCGGTCGAAGACGACCGACTCGATGCCGGCGGCCTTGGCGCGCTCGGCGACCAGGCTCCCGACCTTCTTGGCCAGCTCGGTCTTGTCGCCCTCGGCGCCCTTGATGGACACGTCGAGGGTGGACGCCGACGCCAGGGTGTGACCCTTGGCGTCGTCGATGACCTGGGCGACCATGTGACGGTTCGAACGCGTCACGACGAGGCGCGGACGCACCTCGGTGCCGACGACGCGCTTGCGAACGCGGATCGCGCGGCGCTTGCGAGCGGCGCTCTTGTAGGCGTTGCCCTTGCCGATCTTGACAGAGACACTCATCGCTTACTTACCACTCT
Organism: Kitasatospora sp. NPDC057512; assembly: GCF_042802135.1. NCBI lineage: Bacteria > Bacillati > Actinomycetota > Actinomycetes > Kitasatosporales > Streptomycetaceae > Kitasatospora > Kitasatospora sp. NPDC057512. Next base: position 8,461 of record NZ_JBHVET010000270.1, on the reverse strand, counting down.
TTCCGACCTTGCGGCGGATGACCTCGCCCGCGTACTTGACACCCTTGGCCTTGTACGGGTCCGGCTTGCGCAGCTTGCGGATCTTCGCGGCGACCTCGCCGACCTTCTGCTTGTCGATGCCGTCCACGTGGAACTTGGTGGCCGACTCGACGACGAAGGAGATGCCCTCGGGGGCCTCGACGAGGATCGGGTGGCTGTAGCCCAGCTGGAACTCCATGTTGGAGCCCTTCGCCAGAACTCGGTAGCCGACACCGCTGATCTCCAGCGACTTGCGGTAGCCCGCGGTCACGCCGGTGATCATGTTCGCCACCAGCGTGCGGGAAAGGCCGTGCAGGGCCTTCGACATACGCTCGTCGTTGGGGCGGGTGACGAGCAGGGTGCCGTCCTCGCCCTTACCGATCTCGATCGGCGCGGCGACGACGTGGGTGAGGGTGCCCTTCGGGCCCTTCACCGAGACCGCCTGGCCATCGATGGTGACGTCCACGCCAGCGGGGACCTGGATGGGCAGCCGTCCAATGCGCGACATTGCTGTACCTCCGTTTCCCGAATTACCAGACGTAGGCGAGAACTTCTCCGCCTACGCCCTTCTTGGCGGCCTGCTTGTCGGTGAGGAGACCGGAGGACGTGGAGATGATCGCCACGCCCAGGCCGCCGAGCACCTTCGGCAGGTTGGTGGACTTTGCGTAAACGCGCAGACCCGGCTTGCTGATGCGCTTGATGCCGGCGATGGAGCGCTCACGGTTGGGGCCGAACTTGAGCTCGATGGTCAGCTTCTTGCCGACCTCGCCCTCGACGGGCTCCTCAACCTTGTAGGAGGAGATGTACCCCTCCTGCTGCAGGATCTCGGCGACGTGCGCCTTGATCTTGCTGGCCGGCATCGCCACGGAGTCGTGGTACGCCGAGTTCGCGTTACGCAGACGCGTGAGCATGTCTGCGATGGGGTCGGTCATGGTCATGATGGCCTCAGGCCTCTCTCGCCGCGGTTTCTCCGCGCCAGGTCCCCCTGCCGCACTCTTCCGAGTTCGTCAGGGGCACAAGCGCAGGGGACCTGCGACGTCGTAAGACTGGGTGCGAGCCCTCCTAGGAGGGCCACGGGCGTCCATGGGGAAGCCGTGGCAGGGGGCCCGACCCCACTACCTTACGGGAATCCGTACGGTAGGCCCAAAACGGGCCGGTGTGGGATCGGGCACCTCTGCTTCGCTGTGTGCCTAAAGTGCCTGGTCCCTCTGTTGGGAGAGGACTACCAGGAGCTCTTGGTCACGCCCGGCAGCTCGCCGCGGTGCGCCATCTCACGAAGGCAGACACGGCACAGGCCGAACTTGCGGTACACCGAGTGCGGACGGCCGCAGCGCTGGCACCGGGTGTAGGCCCGGACGCCGAACTTCGGCTTGCGCTCGGACTTCGCGATGAGGGACTTCTTCGCCATTGGCTCACGCCTCCTTGAACGGGAAGCCCAGAGCGCGCAGGAGCGCCCGGCCCTCGTCGTCGGTCTGAGCGGTGGTCACGACGGTGATGTCCATACCGCGCTGACGGTCGACCTTGTCCTGGTCGATCTCGTGGAACATAACCTGCTCGGTCAGACCGAAGGTGTAGTTGCCACGGCCGTCGAACTGCTTCGGCGAGAGGCCACGGAAGTCACGGATACGCGGCAGGGCCAGCGACACCAGACGGTCCAGGAACTCCCACATGCGGTCACCGCGGAGGGTGACGTGGGTGCCGATCGGCTGGCCCTCGCGCAGCTTGAACTGCGCGATGGACTTACGGGCCTTGGTCACGGCCGGCTTCTGACCGGTGATCGCGGTCAGGTCGCGGATCGCGCCCTCGATCAGCTTGCTGTCACGGGCGGCCTCGCCGACACCCATGTTGACGACGACCTTGACCAGGCCGGGCGTCAGCATGACGTTCTCGTACGAGAACTGCTCCTGCAGCTGACCCTTGATCTCGGAGTTGTAACGCTCCTTGAGACGGGGGGTCACCTTCTCAACAGTCGTCTCAGACATCAGATGTCCTCACCGGTTCGCTTGGCAACGCGGATCTTGTTGCCCTCGTCATCGAAGCGGTAGCCAACGCGGGTGACGACCTTCTTGCCGTCCTTCTCCACGACCAGCTGGACGTTGGAGACGTGCACCGGGGCCTCGACGGTGACGATGCCACCCTGAGTGCCCGGGCCCGGCTTGGTGTGCTTCTTGACCCGGTTCACACCCTCGACCAGGACCTTGTTCTCGGCGGGCATGGCCTGGATGACCTTGCCCTGCTTGCCGCGGTCCTTGCCGGTGATGACCTGAACCAGGTCACCCTTCTTGATCTTCATGCTGTTCGCCATGAGTTAGAGCACCTCCGGCGCAAGCGAGATGATCTTCATGAACTTCTTGTCACGCAGCTCGCGGCCCACCGGGCCGAAGATGCGGGTACCACGGGGGTCACCATCGGTGTTCTTCAGAACGACCGCGGCGTTCTCGTCGAAGCGGATGTACGAGCCATCCGGACGACGGCGCGACTTCACGGTACGGACGACGACGCACTTGACGACGTCACCCTTCTTCACCGAACCGCCGGGGATCGCGTCCTTGACGGTCGCGACGATGACGTCCCCGATACCGGCGTAGCGGCGACCGGAACCACCGAGAACGCGGATGCAAAGGATTTCCTTCGCGCCCGTGTTGTCGGCGACACGCAGTCGCGACTCCTGCTGGATCACAGCTTTCTCCTGATCGTCAACGAGAGCTGACGGGCCGGCCGCTGCTCACACCAGCGCCCGCGAGGGACCTGGTGCACATACGGCCGTACCGCATCAACTTCGTTACTTGGCCTTCTCGAGGATCTCGACGACGCGCCAGCGCTTCGTCGCGGACAGCGGGCGGGTCTCCGCCAGGAGGACCCGGTCGCCGATGCCGCAGGCGTTCGCCTCGTCGTGCGCCTTCAGCTTGTTCGTACGGCGGATGACCTTGCCGTACAGAGCGTGCTTGACGCGGTCCTCGACGGCGACGACGACGGTCTTGTCCATCTTGTCGCTGACGACGAGACCCTCACGGGTCTTGCGGAAACCGCGCGTCTCGTTGGTGTTCTCAGTCATCAGGCGCTCTCCACCGTCTCGATGCCCAGCTCGCGCTCGCGCATCAGGGTGTAGATCCGCGCGATGTCCTTACGGACGAGCTTGAGCCGTCCGTGGTTGTCGAGCTGCCCGGTCGCCGCCTGGAAGCGGAGGTTGAACAGCTCCTCCTTGGCCTCACGGAGCTTGGCAACGAGACCCTCGTTGTCCAGCTCGCGGAGGTCAGCAGCCTTGGTGCCGGCCGACATCAGCTCTCACCTGCCTCGCGCCGGATGATCCGGCACTTCATCGGGAGCTTGTGAGCTGCGCGGGTCAGCGCCTCACGAGCCACCTTCTCGTTGGGGTACGACAGCTCGAACATGACCCGACCCGGGTGCACGTTCGCGATCCACCACTCGGGCGAACCCTTACCGGAACCCATGCGGGTCTCGGCCGGCTTCTTGGTGAGCGGACGGTCCGGGTAGATGTTGATCCAGACCTTGCCGCCACGCTTGATGTGACGGGTGACGGCGATACGAGCGGACTCGATCTGCCGGTTCGTCACGTAGGCCGGGGTGACGGCCTGGATGCCGTACTCGCCGAAGGCGAGCTCGGTGCCACCCTTGGCAGCGCCACGACGCTTCGGGTGGTGCTGCTTGCGGTGCTTGACCCGACGGGGGATCAGCATGGGAGTCAGGCCTCCGTTCCGGTGTTCTCGGCAGCCGGCGCCTCGGCGGCCGCGGCCGCGGGGGCCTCGGCAGCGGCGGGACGACGGCCACGGCCACCGCGCTCGCCACCACGGCGGTCGCCACCGCGGGCGGGACGACCACCCTCGGGACGGGCCGGGCGGTTGCCCGAGCGGGCAGCGGCGTTCTCAGCGCGGACCTCGGCGATGTTCTTGACGTCGCCCTTGTAGATCCAGACCTTCACGCCGATGCGGCCGAAGGTGGTCTTGGCCTCGAAGAAGCCGTAGTCGACGTTCGCACGCAGGGTGTGCAGCGGCACACGACCCTCGCGGTAGAACTCCGAACGGCTCATCTCGGCGCCGCCGAGACGACCGGAGCACTGGACCTTGATGCCCTTGGCGCCGGACTTCATGGTGCCCTGCATCGACTTGCGCATGGCACGGCGGAAGGAGACGCGCGAGGACAGCTGCTCCGCGACGCCCTGAGCCACGAGCTGGGCGTCCAGCTCGGGGTTCTTGACCTCGAGGATGTTCAGCTGGACCTGCTTGCCGGTCAGCTTCTCGAGGTCGCCGCGGATGCGGTCGGCCTCGGTGCCACGGCGACCGATGACGATGCCGGGGCGGGCGGTGTGGATGTCGACGCGGACGCGGTCGCGGGTGCGCTCGATCTCAACCTTCGAGATGCCGGCGCGCTCCATGCCCTTCGTCATCATGCGACGAATGGCAACGTCTTCCTTGACGTAGTCCTTGTACAGCTTGTCGGCGTACCAGCGGGACTTGAAGTCCGTGCTGATGCCGAGGCGGAACCCGTGCGGGTTAACCTTCTGGCCCATTACCGGGTCCCTTCCTTGCTGCTGACGACCACGGTGATGTGGCTGGTCCGCTTGCGGATCCGGTAGGCGCGGCCCTGGGCACGCGGGCGGAACCGCTTCAGGGTCGGACCCTCGTCAACGTACGCCTCGCTGATGACGAGGTCGTCCACGTTGGAGTGGTTGTAGTTGTGCGCGGCGTTGGCAATGGCGCTGTCGAGCACCTTGCCGACCGGCACGGTGGCGGCCTGCGGAGCGAAACGCAGGACGGCCTGGGCCTCCGTGGCCGGCAGGCCACGGATGAGGTCCACCACGCGGCGGGCCTTCATGGGCGTGACGCGGATGTACCGCGCCTGGGCCCTGGCTTCCATGGTTGTCCCCTTAATGGAGTAAGTCATTGAGTCGTTCTGGCGGTGAAGCTCAGGCGACTAGCGACGCTTCGACTTGCGGTCGTCCTTGACGTGGCCGCGGAAGGTGCGGGTCGGAGCGAACTCGCCCAGCTTGTGGCCGACCATCGACTCGGTGACGAACACCGGGACGTGCTTGCGACCATCGTGAACCGCGATCGTGTGGCCGAGCATGGCCGGGAAGATCACGGAGCGGCGGGACCAGGTCTTGATGACGTTCTGGGTACCCGCCTCGTTCTGCGCGTCCACCTTCTTGAGAAGGTGGCCGTCGATGAAGGGGCCCTTCTTGAGACTGCGCGGCATCTGACCTGCTCCTAGCGCTTCTTGTTGGTCTTGCGGCGGCGCACGATGAGAGCGTCCGACGCCTTCTTCGGGCGACGGGTACGACCCTCCTTCTGGCCCCACGGCGAGACCGGGTGGCGACCACCAGAGGTCTTACCCTCACCACCACCGTGCGGGTGGTCGATCGGGTTCATGGCGACACCACGCACGGTCGGGCGAACGCCCTTCCAGCGCATACGGCCGGCCTTGCCCCAGTTGATGTTCGACTGCTCGGCGTTGCCGACCTCGCCGACGGTGGCGCGGCAGCGCGCGTCGACCAGGCGGATCTCGCCGGAGGGCATGCGCAGGTGCGCCATCTTGCCCTCACGCGCCAGCAGCTGGATGCCGGAACCGGCGGAGCGGGCCATCTTGGCACCGCCACCGGGACGCAGCTCCACCGCGTGGATGGTGGTACCGACCGGGATGTTGCGCAGCGGCAGGTTGTTGCCCGGCTTGATGTCGGCGCCAGCGCCGTTCTCGATCCGGTCACCCTGCGCGATGCCGCGCGGCGCGATGATGTAGCGCTTCTCGCCGTCCGCGTAGTGCAGGAGCGCGATGCGCGCGGTGCGGTTCGGGTCGTACTCGATGTGCGCGACCTTGGCCGGCACGCCGTCCTTGTCGTGACGACGGAAGTCGATCACGCGGTAGGCGCGCTTGTGACCGCCACCCTGGTGGCGAACGGTGATCCGACCGGCGTTGTTACGGCCGCCCTTGCTGTGCAGCGGGCGAACCAGCGACTTCTCCGGGGTGGACCGCGTGATCTCTACGAAGTCGGCCACGCTGGAGCCACGACGGCCCGGCGTAGTCGGCTTGTACTTGCGGATGCCCATTTGGCTCTCTCGTCCTCGTCCTTATCGACGATCACGATCTCCGTTAGGAGACCGGACCACCGAAGATGTCGATGCGGTTGCCCTCGGCCAGCGTCACGATGGCGCGCTTGGTGTCCTTGCGCTTGCCAAAGCCCGTCTTGGAGCGCTTGCGCTTGCCCTGACGGTTGATCGTGTTGACAGCCTCGACCTTGACCGAGAAGACCGCCTCGACGGCCTGCTTGATCTGGGTCTTGTTGGCGCCCGGCGACACGATGAACGTGTACTTGTTCTCGTCGAGAAGGCTGTAGCTCTTCTCGGAGATGACCGGCTTCACCAGGACGTCACGGGGGTCCGTGAACGTCTTGCTCGTAACGTCGCTCATCAGGCGGCGCTCCCTTCGAGCTCGCCCTCAGCGGCAACGGCCTTGGCGGACGCGGCCGGACCGGCCACGAAACGCTCGAAGGCGGCCTGGGTGAAGACCACATCGTCGGAGACGAGCACGTCGTAGGTGTTCAGCTGACCGGCGTCCAGGATGTGCACGTGCGGCAGGTTGCGAGCGGACTTCAGGCCCAGCTCGTCCTCGCGCTCGACGACCAGGAGGACGTTCTTGCGCTCGGTGATCTTGCCGAACAGGCTCTTGGCGGCCTTGGTCGACGGCACCTCGGCCGCGACCACGTCGGTGACGACGTGGATGCGGTTGTGGCGGGCCCGGTCGGTGAGCGCACCGCGCAGAGCGGCGGCGATCATCTTCTTCGGGGTCCGCTGCGAGTAGTCGCGCGGCACGGGACCGTGCACGACGCCACCGCCGGCGAACTGCGGCGCACGGGTCGAGCCCTGACGGGCGCGGCCGGTGCCCTTCTGGCGGTACGGCTTCTTGCCGCCACCGCGGACCTCGCCACGAGTCTTGGTCTTGTGGGTGCCCTGACGGGCCGCAGCGAGCTGCGCCACGACGACCTGGTGCATCAGCGGAACGCTGACCTTCGCGTCGAAGATCTCGGCCGGAAGCTCAAGGCTGCCGGTCTTGTCGCCCGAGGGCGACAGGATGTCAATGGTGCTCATATCCTCACAGCCCCTTCGCCGCGGTGCGGACGAGGACGAGGCCGCCGTTCGGGCCCGGGATTGCGCCCTTGATCAGGAGCAGCCCCTTCTCCGCGTCAACGGCATGGATGGTCAGGTTCTGGGTGGTCACACGCTCGTGGCCCATCCGGCCGGCCATCCGTACGCCCTTGAACACGCGACCCGGGGTGGCGCAGCCACCGATCGAGCCGGGCGAACGGTGCTTGCGCTGCACACCGTGACCGGCGCCGAGGCCCCGGAAGTTGTGGCGCTTCATGACACCGGCGAAGCCCTTGCCCTTGGAGGTGCCGGTCACGTCGACCTTGACACCCGCCTCGAACAGCTCGGCGGTGATCTCCTGGCCCAGGGTGTACTCGGAGGCGTCCGAGGTACGGAGCTCGACCAGGTGGCGGCGCGGGGTGACACCGGCCTTGGCGAAGTGGCCCGCGAGGGGCTTGTTCACCTTGCGGGGGTCGATCTCGCCGAAGCCGATCTGGACGGCGTCGTAGCCGGCCGGGCTGTCGGCGGTGTGGACCTGGGTCACGACATTGGGCCCAGCCTTGACGACGGTCACCGGGACGACCCGGTTGTTCTCGTCCCAGACCTGGGTCATGCCGAGCTTCTCGCCCAGGATGCCCTTAATCTGCTTAGCCATCTTCGGTGCGCCTCTCAGAGCTTGATCTCGATGTCGACGCCAGCCGGCAGGTCGAGACGCATGAGCGAGTCAACCGTCTTCGGCGTGGGGTCGAGGATGTCGATCAGACGCTTGTGAGTACGCATCTCGAAGTGCTCGCGCGAGTCCTTGTACTTGTGCGGCGAGCGGATGACGCAGTACACGTTCTTCTCAGTGGGCAGCGGCACCGGGCCCGCGACCTGCGCACCAGTACGAATCACCGTCTCGACGATCTTCTTCGCCGAGGAGTCGATGACCTCGTGGTCGTAGGCCTTGAGCCGGATGCGGATCTTCTGTCCCGCCATGGCTACTCAGTAGTCCTTTGTCCTTAGTCACTGCGCGACTCCCCCTCCGACCCCCGCGCTCGGGCGTGTCGCACTCGCGCTTGCAAAAAACCGGCGAAGAACTTCGTCGGTTTAAAACTTTCGGGGTGAGGGGTGCCGGGTCGAGGCCCCGCACACGCTTCCCGGAAGATTCCCGTACTTTCGCCCCGCAGCTGCCGTGGCGTAGAACTCACGCTTGACGGCCATCACGGGAACGACGAGTACATGGGACTCGCTTCCGGTCCTCCCGGCGGGAGGCGCGCAGCATCGGCACTCAACCGAGCAACTTGGACATACTGCCACATGGAGCAGCCCGGATGCCAATCGGGGCCGGTGAGGCGCTCCTCACC
>NZ_JBHVET010000269.1:0-10231 GCF_042802135.1 Kitasatospora sp. NPDC057512 | reverse complement strand
GGATCGATGCCGAGCGAGGTGAGCCGCTTCCCCGGGGCGTCCTCCAGTTGGTCAGCAGCGCGTCCGAACGCGGCGGCCTGGCGGTGCTGCCCGAGGGCCAAGCCCCGTGGGACACCGTCCTGTTCAGCGCCAAGGAGGCCGCCTACAAGGCCGTCCATCCGCTGACCGGCACCTGGACTCCGCTCGCGGCCATCGCCGTCACCGTGCACGCCGACGGCACCTTCACGGCCCGGCACCCGCACCTCCCGGCCGTCCGCACCGGCTCCTGGGGCGTGCACCGCGGCACGGTGGTCACCGTGCTCGCCCTTCCGCCGTCCCGGGCGGCCGCGGCGTGAGACGCCCGCCGCCTGTGGGCCACGCCCGCCCCGCTGCTCGTTCGGCACCAGCCGTACTGGGGCCGAACGAGGGGCGGGGCCAAGGGGTTTCGCCCTGATCCGTGTGGCGCGCGGCCGGTTCGCCTGCGGCGGGCGCGGCGGGACTCTACCGTGGCGTCGACGGTGTCGGCGGACGGAAGGGCGCTGAGGTGGATTTCCCGAGCAGGAAGGCCCTGGACGGGCTGACGGTGGCCGAGCACGGCGCACTGGCGGCGATGCACGGCACGGTCAGCGGCCTGCACGCGGAGTGGCGGTCGGCGCTCGCCGTGGAGATGCGGTTGAGGTACGCGGCGGACGCCGCCGAAGGCCGCCGCGACGACGGGGACGAGGGGACGGCGGCGCGGCTCGACCACGAGGTCGCCCAGGAACTGAACGGCGCGGCCTTCGAGTTCTCGCAGGCGGTGGAGGTGCTGCTGTGGCGTACCGCCAGCGCGTACGCGGTGCTGGGCATCACCGTGCTCGACCGGCTGGTCGCCGGCAACCCGCCGCTGTCCGAGGGCGTGGTGGGGAAGCTGTGCGAGGAGCCGCTGCTCGGCGAGTTCGAGGCCGCCGTCACCATCCCGGTCGAGCAGTTGCTCGTGGCCCGCGACAACGCCGAGCTGGCGCACGCGCGCAAGGGGCGGCGGCGGATGGCCGCGCTCGTGGAGCAGGCGTACGACTGCCTGGCGGACCAGGCGCTGCCCGCCGCCACAGGACGCGTCGCCGCGGCTCGGAGCCGTGTGTCGGTGGCGGCTCCGGAGGGCTTCGACGCGCCGTGGCTGGGCTACCTGGAGCCGCTGGTCGGACTCGCGCGGCAGGGGCCGTACGAGATCAGCGCGTTCCTGAGGCGACGGGCCTGAGGCGAAGGCCCCCTGGAGTCCGGGCCGAGCCGCGTGATGCGGACTCCGTAGGGCCGGCGGCCGGGTGGGCGGCCGGCCCTCCGTGGTCACGCAGCCGGTCAGGCCGAGGTGGTCGGGGCGCCAGGGCGGTCGTCCTGTCGCGCCATGGCCACCGACCACTGCGGGAACCGCTCCGCGGGTATCGCGGAGGAGGCGACGGCGTCGGGGCGGAGCGACGCGGCGGGGAGGAACACCACCCGGCAGCGCCGGCACAGCCAGGTCGCCCGCCACACCTGGTGGAGCTGCTGCCACTGCTCGTAGGTCCGCGGCCACTGGTCCGCCGTGTCGCTCCGGCGGCTCCGGTGGGCGAAGTGGACGGCGAGTCCGATGGCCAGCAGGACCGCGGCAATGCTGAACGCGCCGTAGTGGTAGCCGAACTGGTACGCGGCGTCGTCGACCTCGGCGGCCTTGTCGCCGGAGCCCAGCGTGGTCAGTCCCAGCAGACCCGTGAGGCCGGCCAGGACGAAGAGGGTGACCGCGGCCCCGCTCGTGCCCCGGGGCTCGGACGGCATCGTCAGCAGCTCCCGCGTCGGCGGGTCGAGCGGCCGGTCGGAGTCCAGGAGGGCGAGGCGCACGGTGACGGTTTCGTCCGCGGCGGCGCAGGTCGGGCAGGTGGTGCTCATCGAGAGGTGGCTCCGGAGGTGGCGCGTGGTGTACGTGGTGTACGGAGGAGCCCGTAGTACAGCACAGGGAACTGACTGCTCGTGCGACCGGCCCCGGAGCCGGAGGCCCCGCCGGCAGGAGGTGACCGGGGCGGGTCACGGTGCCAGGGCGCCTCCGGGGGCGAGGGCGAGGTCGGCGAAGCGCTCCGCGATCAGCCGGTGGGCCTCCGGGGAGGGGTGGAGGCCGTCGGGGAGCGGGTGGGCGTCGTGGTCGGGCTCGCCGTAGAGGGCCAGGCCGTCCAGGTGGTGCAGGTGGTGGTCGCCGTCGGCCCGGCGGTCGGCGACGATGCGGGCCAGTTCGGCGCGGACGACGGTGAGGGTGAGCCGGCCGGCGGCGACCTCGGCGGGGTCTCCGGTGGCGCGGAAGCGGAGGGTGCCGCTGCTGAAGTCGGGGGCGAGCGGGCCCGGCACGGTTTCGTGGAGCGGGCAGAGCAGCGGGGAGACGAGCAGCAGTGGCGTATTCGGGTGGCCGTCCCGGACGGTGTCCAGGAAGCCGTGGACGGCCGGGGTGAAGGCGCGCAGCCGCATCAGGTCGCTGTTCACCAGGTTGATGCCGAGCTTGAGGCTGATCAGGTCCGCGGGGGTGTCGCGGATGGCGCGCGCGGTGAAGGGGTCGAGCAGGGCGCCGCCGCCGAAGCCGAGGTTGGTCAGGTCCAGGCCCGCGCGGTTGGCGACCAGGGCGGGCCAAGTGCCGGTGGGGTGGGTGGCGTTGGAGCCGTGGCTGATCGAACTGCCGTGGTGCAGCCAGCGCTTGCGGGTGCCGGTCGGGACCGGCTCGATCGGGGCGTCGGTGTCGAGGGCGATCAGTTCGGTGGTCTCGGTGTGCGGGAGCCAGATCTCGACGGTCTTGTCCCGCTCCGGCAGGCCGGTGAACCGGGCGCTGCCGGACGGCCCTTCGGTCAGTTCGAAGCGGCCGGTGGCGAGGTCGACGGTGCGCAGGTTGCCGCCGGGGACGCCGGTCCGCGTGGTGAGCCGGCCGTCCACCAGGAGGTCGTAGACGCCGTCCGGGACGTTCGGGACGCCCGGGTAGGCGCGCTTGGTGGGGACGGCGTGCAGCGTGATCGTGGTGGCGCGGGTGCGGAAGGCCAGCCGGACGCCGGAGGGCTGGGACTCGGCCATCGCGAGCTGCTCGTCCGGGATCCGTCGGCGGGCGGCGGCGGGCAGGCGGTGCGGCAGCAGGCCGCGGCGGGTGTGTTCGACGTCGAGGTGGCCGTGGAGGAGGTCCTCGGTGACGGGGGTGGTGATCGTGGTCATGATGCTTCTTCGGTTCGTCGGGTCGTCAGACTGGGCAAATGGGCGGATGGCCGGACCGGTCGTACAGGAGGCCGGTCAGCCGGTCGTACGGGCTCCGCCCGAGCGCAGCAGGGCGTCGACGGAGTCGATGATCCAGTCCCAGGACTGCCGCGGGTCGACGGCGGTGTGACTGAAGCCGCCGGCCGCCTCCAGGCTGATGTAGCCGTGGAAGACGCTGCCGAGCATCCGCACCGCGTGGGTCTGCTCCGGTTCGCCCAGGTCGTAGCCGCGCAGGAGCGCCCTGGACATCTGGGCGTGCCGGACGCCCGCGCTGGCGGCGGCCGTCTCGGCGTCCAGGCGCAGGCGGGTGGCGTCGTAGCGGCCGGGGTGGCGGGCCGCGTAGTCGCGGTAGGCGTCCGCGAAGGCGGCGAGCGCGTCGCGGCCCGCCCGGCCGGCGAGGGCGTCGGCGACGAGGTCGGCGAGTTCCTCCAGGGCGTACAGGGCGATCCGGGTCCTGAGGTCCTGGGAGCTCTTGAGGTGGGAGTAGAGGCTGGCCGTCCGGACGCCGAAGCGGCGGGCGACCGCGGCGACGGTCACCTGGTCGAAGCCGACCTCGTCGGCGAGTTCGGCGCCCGCGACGACCAGGCGTTCGACGGTCAGCCCTGCCCGTGCCATGCGTGTTCTCCCGTACGGTCGCCTCGGTGGTTGCCTACGGACAGTATGGGATTGCCTAAATGGTTTAGGCAAATGGAAACGGCCCGCTCGGCCCGCTCGGCCCGCTCCCCGCTCAGCCCGCCAGGATCACCGTCTCCGCCGGCCCCGAGAAGCCCGCCGCCTGCGGCTGGGTGCCCGTGGCGGCGAGCCGGCGGTGCTCCTGCGGGCTGACGCCGCGCACCCGCTTGAAGGCCGCCGAGAGGGCGAAGGCGTTGCTGTAGCCGACCTTGCGGGCCGCGAAGGCGACGGTGCACTCGGGCTCGCGCAGCAGGTCGGCGGCGACCGCCAGGCGCCAGCCCGCCAGGTACGCCATCGGGGGCTCGCCGACCAGGGCGGTGAAGCGGCGGGCCAGGCCGGCCCGGGAGACCCCGACCCGCTGGGCCAGCTCGGCGACCGTCCACGCGGTGGCCGGGTCGTCGTGCATCAGCCGCAGCACCGGGCCGACCACCTGGTCGTGCTGGGCGCGGTACCAGGCGGGGGCGCCGGAGTCGGGTGCGGCCAGCCAGGAGCGCAGCACGGAGACCACCAGCAGGTCCAGGATGCGGTCCAGGACGAGTTCCTGGCCGGGCTCGTTGCGCCCTATCTCGGCGGCCAGCAGGTGCACCAGGGTGTCGTCGGCGCCGGTGCCGGCCGGGCGGACCAGCAGCGCGGGCAGGCAGCCCAGCAGCCGCTGGCCGATCTCGTGCTCGGCCTGGTAGGTGCCGGACAGCACCACCGAGGAGGCCCGGTCGCCCTCCCGCCCCTGGCCCCAGGTCCGGACGCCCAGCGACATCACCTCGGAGACGTCCACCCCGCCCTTGGTGCAGACCTGGCCCGGGCCGACGATCACGTCCACCGGGGTGTCCGGATCGTCCGCCACGGTGTACGGCTCCGGGCCGCGCACGATCGCCACGTCCCCGGGGTGCAGCAGCAGCGGGGTGCCGCGCTCGGGCAGGATCCAGGCGTCGCCGCGGACCATCGTCACCACGGAGAGCGGGGCCCGGTCCTCGATCCGCAGCGACCACGGCGGGGTGAGGATGGAGCGCAGCAGGAACGCGCCACGGGCCTTGGGGCCGTCGAGGAGTCCCGTCAGAGTGTCCATGCCGCCAAGTGTAGACGTCGGCACATCATTTGACGCTTCGTCATTTGAGGGACTCTTGAGTGATCGAGGTGGCCCGCACCGCCCGGATGCCGGATGATCTGCCCACGGGGTATGGACCGAGACACGGCGAACGCGATACGGCGGTACGGCGGTACCGACAGCGAGAAGTGAGGGGCTCACGACGATGGAAACGGCACGCACACTCGTCCTGGTGGCGGCCACTGTCACCTGTGGACTGACCGCGGGACTGTTCTACGGATTCTCCTGCTCGGTCATGCCCGCGCTCGCGCGGGCCGAGGACCGGACCTTCATCGAGGTCATGCAGCGCATCAACAAGGCGATCCTGAACGGCTGGTTCGTCCTCGGCTTCGTCGGCGCCCTGCTCGCCACCGCGGCCGCGGTCGCCCTGCACCTGCCCTCGGACGGGCACGACGTCCTGCCCGCGACCATCGCCGCCCTCGTGCTGTACATCGCGATGATCGGGGTGACCCGCTCGGTCAACATCCCGCTGAACGACGAGCTCGAGGCCGCCGGGTCGCCCCAGCGGATCGCCGACCCGGCCGCGGTGCGCAGCCGCTTCGAGGCGCGCTGGGTGCGCTTCAACGTGCTGCGCACCCTGCTGTCGACCGGCGCGCTGGCCTGCCTCGCCTGGGCGCTGATCCTCAACGGGCAGAGCTGACCGGGCCGGACCCGCTCAACGGGCGGAGCCGACCGGGCCGAGCCCCTTCGACGGGCGGCCCGAGCGCGCCGCCCGTCCCTTCGCCACCCTCTGCCGCCGGCCCGACTCAGCCGCAGAGGGTGGCGAAGCCGTACCCGCGCGCCTTGAGCGTGGAGATGATCGTCGGCAGCGCGGCCACCGTCTGACTGCGGTCGCCGCCGCCGTCGTGCATCAGGACCACCGAGCCGGGCCGGACGTTGTTCAGCACCCGTGACCGGATCGCGGCCGTGCCGGGGCGGGACCAGTCCGCCGGGTCCACCGACCAGAGCACGACCTGCTTGCCGAGCGCCGCGGCCTTCGAGCGCACCGTGCTGTTCACCGCGCCGTACGGCGGGCGCAGGCAGCTCGGGGTACGGCCGGTCCGCGCGCGGATCGCCCGGTCGGTGTCGGCCACCTGCGCGTCGAGCGCGGCGGCGGAGAGCTTGCGCAGGTCCGGGTGCGACCAGGAGTGGTTCTGCACGCTGTGGCCCTGCCTGGCGACCTGCGCGGTCACCGAGGGGTGGGCGGCGACGTTCTGCCCGATCTCGAAGAAGGTCGCGCGCACCCCGTACCGGGCGAGCGTCGCCAGGACCTTGGGCGTGTAGGCGGGGCTGGGGCCGTCGTCGAAGGTCAGGTAGACCACCTTGCCGCCGGTGGCGCCGGCCGCCTCCGCCCCGGTGGCGGGCAGGGCGACCGCCGCTCCCGCCGCCAGGGCGACGACGAGCGCGCCGATCGCGGTCCGGATCCTGCCGACTGCCTTGCGCCTGCCGGGTCGTACGGACATGCCTGCCCCCTGCGGTCGGAACTCCCGTGCACCGGCCGCCAGTCTGCTCCCGAGGGGCCGTCCGCCGCGACCCTCCGTCGATCGCGAGCGAACGGAACCGGCCAGTGGGAGCACGGGGTGCCGTGAGCACAGACACCGCCGGGCAGCGCGGGTGTCGGGCATGCCGAGGCCCCCGGCGGGTTCCGCCGGGGGCGCGGTACGGGGGGTTCGGCGTTCAGCGCCCCGCGCGGCCGTGCAGCACCAGGGAGCGGGTCAGCGCGAACAGTCCACCGGCGCAGAGCGCGGTGCGGAGCATGTTGACCGGCACCCAGGTGTCCGCGAACTTGGCCCGTACGGCGGCCAGGTCGTGGATCTGCGACGGGTCGCCGGCCGCCGCCAGCTCGTTGTTCAGCGGGATGTTGACGCCCATGGTGACGATCAGCGCCACCACGTACAGCGCCGTCGCGGCCGCCGCCCAGAGCGCGGCCTGACGCCGGCCGGCCTTGTGCTGGAGCCAGGCGGCGATGCCGGTGGCGAGGAACGCGCCGACGAAGACCAGGCCGAACAGCCCGTTCCCGTCGATCGCCTTGTTGATCTGCTGCATCGCCGCCACGTAGGTGTGGTCGTCGCCCGCCGCGAGGCCCGGCATCACCGAGACGTCGAAGGCGAAGAACAGGCCCGCCATCAGGCCCATCGCGACGGTGGCGCCCACCAGGAGCGGCCCGGCGGCCTTGCTCCGGGTGGCGGGCACGGCCGGGGCCGTACCGCCCGGCGCGAGGCCGGTGAAGGACTGTGCGGCGGTGTAGGAAGCAGGGGTCGCGGTCTGATTCGAGCGCATCGGTTTTCCTTCGGTCTCCCCGGTCCCCGCCCGACGCGGGGACCCTCCCGGTGTCCGGGCCGCCGGCCTCCCCACCGCTCCCGGCCGCGGCCGGGTGTTCGGTCAGGCGGTCGGCGCCGCCCGGCACCGACGATCAAGTGAACTGCCGTACGGACGGCAGGTGTTGCCCTTCCGGCTGGTCACGCGTTCCACACGCCCGAGGCGGCGGCCTCGCGGGCGTAGTCGGCGAAGTCCCGCGGCTCGCGGCCCAACGCCCGCCGCACCCCGTCGCCCAGCGACGCGTTGCGGCCGTCCAGGATCACCGAGAACAGCTCCGCGAAGTCCGCCGGCAGCCCCGCCGCCTCCAGAACCCCCCGGTACGCCTCCTCCGACACCGCCTCGAACCGCACCGCACGCCCCGTCGCCGCCGACAGCTCCACCGCCACGTCCGAGAACGACAGCAGCCGCGGCCCCGTCAGCTCGTACACCTCCCCCGCGTGCCCCGCCTCCGTCAACGCCGCCACCGCCACGTCCGCGATGTCCTCCACGTCCACGAACGGCTCCACCGCACCACCCACCGGCAACGCCAACTCCCCCGCCAGCACCGGCTCCAGGAAGAACGACTCGGAGAAGTTCTGGTTGAACCACGCGCACCGCACCACCGTCCACGCGGCCCCCGACTCCATCACCGCCTTCTCCCCCGCCTCCGCGGCCTCCTCACCACGCCCCGACAGCAGCACCAGCCGCCCCACCCCGCGCTCCGCCGCCAACCGCGAGAACGCCCCCACCGCCTCCACCGCACCCGGGAACGCCAGATCCGGGTAGTACGTCAGATACGCCGCACTCACACCCTCCAACGCCCCCTCCCACGTCCCCTCGTCGTGCCAGTCGAACGGCACCGCACCCGAACGCGACCCCACCCGCACCCCGTACCCCAGGGCCGTCAGACGCTCCGCCACCCGGCGACCCGTCTTCCCCGTCCCACCGACCACCAGCACGACACCGGACTCGACCGCGAGATCCACCACACCAGCCATCACACACACCCTCATTCCAAGACTCGGAGGAATCACCGACGACCGGTCCTTCGGAGGCGCCGGTTGCGCCCGATCGGTTCGCCGTCGTGGCACCAATTCAAATCCCCCCTGGCCCGGCGATCCATAGCCGCCGCTCTCAGTTCCATGCGCGAGCGTCTACGCCACCGGTACGTCACCGACCAGCGGCGCTCCGCCCACCCACGGCCGTCGAGCCGTCCGCGGCCAGGGCTCCCCTGCCACCCACCACAACACACCCCGCCCCCGGCAGAAAGCCCTTTCCAGCACCTCTCGACCCCTCCTCGACCGCCTGCGGCAATCACCGCGCGGTGCGACCGGAAAGGGTCGGGGGGAAATCGGGGGGAACCGCGGCGGTCGGCCGGATCCGCATTCCCGTCGCCCCGGGACCGCCGAATCCGCCACCCCGGGACCGCCGATTCCGTCGCCGGCGCCGATCGCCCCGCGGTGCGGGCCCGTACGGATGCCGAGGGCCCCGCCGAGGTGCTCGTACACCCTCACGACTCAGGGCCGGACGAGTGGCTGGGACCTGTCGAATCCTTGAACAGATCCACCTGACGGATCATCAGACTTGTTGTGAGTTAGGGAGATTGTCCGTGCACGGGCTCCCGTTCCATGGCTAGCATCGGAAATCCATTCTGTTCGAGCGCTAATCGCCTGGGAGGGGCGGCGCCGGACAGACCGACAGGAGACTTCTTCATGCGCGTGTCCAAGCACGTCCACCCCGTCAGCAGCCGCCCGACCGCGGCCGACGTCGCCTTGCCACCGGCGCTGCCCTACCCCGACGGCTGGTCCGCACTCGCCTTCTCCGCCGAGCTCAGGCCCGGCACCGTCCTCACCCGCCAACTCGCGGGCGAGGACGTCGTGCTGTACCGGCTGCGCAACGGCCGCCTCCGCGCGATCCGCCCGTACTGCCCGCACCTCGGCGCCCACCTCGGCCTGGCCGCGGTCGAGGGCGACGACCTGGTCTGCCCCTTCCACCGCTTCGGCTTCGACGCCGAGGGCCGCTGCGTGCGCACCGGGTACGGCACCCCGCCGCCCAAGGCGGCGCTGACGCCGCTGCCGGTGCGCGAGGTGAACGAGGCGGTCTTCGTCTGGCGCCACCACGACGGCCGGGAGCCGGACTGGGAGATCCCCGCCTGGCACCGGATCGGCGACGGGCGGCAACCCCTGCGCTACACCTCCTTCGAGATGCCCGGCTACGCCCAGGACGTCATGGAGAACTCCTTCGACCTGGGCCACTTCGTCACCCTGCACGGCTGGCCGCAGGGCGAGTTGGCGAAGCCGGTGGAGTTCGACGGCACCACCTTCCACATCTCCATGCTGGTCCGGGAGACCTTCCCGCTGCTCGGCATGCGCGAGGTCCACGTCGAGGTGGACGGGTACGGCCTCACCGCCCTGCACCCCGACGTGCACACGCCCTCGCTGGGCCTGGAGATCTGCTCGCTGGTCATGGCCACCCAGGTCGCTCCCGGCCGGATGCAGCTGCGACAGGCGAGCCGCTTCGTCATGTCGGAGCCGTCCGGGCTGCCGCCGGTCATCGCCCGGACGGTCAGCCGGGCGGTCACCAGGCTGCTGGCGGGCCCGATGTTCAAGCGCAACCTGGAGTTCACCGCGGCCGACTTCCCGATCTGGTCCACCAAGCGGTACGTGTCGCCGCCGAAGCTCGCCCCGGGCGACGGGCCGATCGGCGCGATGCGGCACTGGGCCCGGCAGTTCTACCCGCCGGACCGCCAGGCGCACCTGCCGGGGCCGGCCGCGCTCGCCGACCGGGACGGGCACGACGCGCTCGACGGCAGGGCCGACACCCATGCCCGGACCAACGGCCCGGTCGCGTAGATCCACAACGACGAAGAGACGGGAAGAAGCACCCCGGTTCCGCGCGCGGCATTCACAGGAGAGGGTATTCACAGAAAGCTGCCGATTCCCTTCCCTTGCCCCGCGGTTCACGGCTGAATAC
>NZ_JBHVET010000268.1:0-10249 GCF_042802135.1 Kitasatospora sp. NPDC057512 | reverse complement strand
ACCCACAGCACCGGCAGTCTGAAAATCATCCAGCCCCCGGAGCGGCCACCCCCGGAGCCGCCCCCGGCCCCCCACCCTCCCGAGAGCCCAACCCCCCACCCGTCAACGGGCCCCCCGCCGGGCCTCCCGCACCCGCCGCAACCGGTTCACCAGCACCGGCGCGTGCGCCAACGCCTCCTCCCGGTCCAGCAGGGCGTTCAGCACCTGGTAGTACCGCGTCGGGGAGAGCCCCAGCTCCTCCCGGATCGCCCGCTCCTTGGCCCCCGCCGTCCGCCACTGCCGCCCCTCCAGCGCCAGCACCGCCCGGTCCCGCTCGCCCAGCTCGCCCACCGCCGACACCTCCGTCCACCGCTACGGAGTGTCATTCTCCCGCGCGACCCGGACACACACTGCTCGCCCCACCGCTCCCCGCGCCCGGCTACCGTCACCCCCATGACCACGCCGAGCTTCGCCCTGCACATCCCGACCGCCGACCTCGACCCCGACCCGCTCGACCCGGCCCAGATCGTCTCGGGCACCCCCGAGGTCACCGGCAAGGTGCTCTCCGAGTCCGCCGACGGTCGCCACCTGCGCGGTCTCTGGCAGATCACCCCCGGCGTGGTCACCGACGTCGAGGCGGACGAGATGTTCGTGGTGCTCAGCGGTCGGGCCACCATCGAGGTCGAGGGCGGCCCGACCCTGGAGGTCGGCCCCGGCGACTGCGCGGTCCTGCGCGAGGGCGACCGCACCACCTGGACGGTCCACGAGACCCTCCGCAAGGCCTACGCCATCACGCTCCCCTGAACTCCGCCGGGGCCGGGGCGAACCACGCCCCGGCCCGGCCGGCGCCCTACTTGCGGACCTTCGCCGCTTCCTTCACCGCCGCGTCCTGCAGGCCGTCGAGCACCTGCTTCGGGTCCCCCGTCACGGCCTGCCCGATCCCGGCCTTGATCCGGTTGCTGACCTCGCCCCAGGCCGGGTCGCCGAACGGGTAGAAGCTCGCGTTGGTGAGCCCGACCGCGAACTGCTTGAGGTCCTCGTGCTTGGGGTCGGACGACATCTGGGCGAACGCGTCCTGGGTGACCGGCAGGAGGTTGTACTGCTCGTCGAACTTCAGCTGGTTGTCCTTGCCGTAGACGAAGGCCAGGAACTTCTTGATCTCGTTCTTGTGCCCGTTCGCCTTCAGCGCCATCATCCAGTCCGCGACCCCGAGGCTCCCGGTCCGTCCGACGCCGTCCTTCTTCGGGATCGGCGCCGTCCCGAACTCGATCTTCCCGGCGGTCGCCATCCGCAGCAGCGTCGGGTGCCCGTTCAGCATCGCGACCTTCCCGGCGGCGAAGTCCTGGAACACCGGGGTGCGGTTCATCTTGCCCGGGTCCGGGTACGTCAGCCCGGTGGCCACCAGGTTGCTCTTCAGCCAGCCGAAGGTCGCCTGGTTCTGGGTGCTGTCGATGGTGTAGTTGCCGACGTCGTCGGAGATGCTGCCGCCGCCGCTCAGCGTCCACAGCATCGACTCGGCCGGCGCCTCCTCCGGCCCCAGCGGCAGCCCGTACGGGGTCACCCCCGGCACCTTGGCCTTGATCTTCTCGGCGTCCTGCCGCAGCTCGTTCCAGGTGGCCGGCGGCTGGGTGATCCCGGCCTGCCGGAACACCGCCTTGTTGTAGAAGAGCACCCGCGACGAGGAGACGAACGGGATCCCGTACTGCGTCCCGACCACCTGCCCGGCGTGCGCGAAGGTGTCCAGGAACCTGGCCTGGGTGTCCACCGAGAGCACGTCGGACGCCGGGTACAGCCGGTCCGCCGCGACCTGGTCCGCGAAGCCGCCGGTCTGGAGCAGGTCCGGCGACTTGCCGGCCGCGATCATGTCCTCGACCTTCTTGCCGATCTCGGTCCAGCTGTCCACCTCGACGCTGACCCTGATCCCGGGGTTGGCCGCCTCGAAGTCCCTGGCGACCGCGTCCCAGTAGTGCTGGGAGCTGGTCTCGGGGCTCTCCCCGTAGTCGGCGGCGACCAGTTTGAGGGTGACCGGCCCGTCGTCCTGCCCGCCGCAGGCACTGACCGCGGTGAGGACCAGTGCTCCGGCCAGCGCACCGCCGAGCACACGGGTGGGGACGTGGACGCGCCTGTTCAACGCGGGTACCGCCTTCGGGGGGATGGAACGGGGGGTGAACGCAGCCGGAACGGGGGAATCCGGCAGGGGGACGCGCAACACTCCCAAACCCGTCGACCACCGGTCCACACCACCGCCCGGCGCCGCCCCAGTAGTTATCGAAGTGCTCGGCGTCATTGCACAATGCGCAACAAAACCCCCCACGCACCCCGGTCCGCGCCCGCCCCGCCCCCCGGCGCAAAGCCGCGCACACCCCCGCAGCTGCGACAAAGCTCACCCAGTATGGACCAGACCAATCCGACAACTGGACTAGACCTCTTCTACCCGCCCAAGGGAAACTGTCCTCCGTGAAGCACGTCATCGCACTCGATGTAGGCGGCACCGGCATGAAGGCCGCGCTGCTCGCCCAGGACGGCTCCGTGCTGTTCGAGGCACGCCGACCGACCGGGCGGGAGCACGGCACGGACGCCGTCGTCGCCGCCATCCTCGACTTCGCCGCCGACCTGGCGGACGAGGGCCGCAGCCGTTTCGGCGTCGCCCCGCTCGCGGCCGGTGTCGCCGTCCCGGGCACGATCGACGAGAAGAACGGCATCGCGGTCTTCTCCGCCAACCTCGGCTGGCGCGAGCTCCCGCTGCGCAAGCTCCTCGGCGAGCGGCTGGCCGGACCGGACGGCGGCGCGATGCCGGTGGCCCTCGGCCACGACGTGCGCTCCGGCGGCCTGGCCGAGGGACGGCTCGGAGCCGGCCGCGGCGTCGACCGCTTCCTGTTCATCGCCCTCGGCACCGGCATCGCCGGCGCCATCGGCATCGACGGCCGGATCGAGGCCGGCGCGCACGGCTACGGCGGCGAGATCGGCCACGTCGTGGTCCGCCCGGGCGGCCCGCAGTGCGGCTGCGGCGCCCGCGGCTGCCTGGAGACGCTGGCCTCCGCCTCCGCCGTCTCCCGCGCCTGGGCCGAGGCCAGCGGCAACCCCGACGCCGACGCGGCATCCTGCGCCGCCGCGGTGGACGCCGGGGACGACCGCGCCCTCGCGGTCTGGCAGCGGGCCGTCGACGCCCTCGCGGACGGCATCGTGCTGGCCCAGAGCCTGCTCGACCCGTCCACGGTGATCGTCGGCGGCGGGCTGGCCGAGGCCGGCGACACGCTCTTCACTCCGCTGCGCGCGGCGGTCACCGGGCGACTGACCTTCCAGATGCCCCCGAAGGTCGTACCCGCCATGCTCAAAGACACCGCCGCGTCCCTGGGCGCGGGCCTGCTCGCCTGGGATCTGCTCTCCATGGAGGTGACCGCGTGACCACCGCGGACCGTGACCGTACTGCCCTGGCCGGTGCCCGACTGGTCCTGCCCGGCGGCGTCGTCGAGGGCGACCGCCTCGCCGTCGAGGGCGAGCGCATCGCCGGCCTCGGCGGCGACACCGAGCCCGGCGACCTCGACCTGACCGGGTACACCGTCGTCCCCGGCTTCGTCGACCTGCACGTCCACGGCGGCGGCGGTGCCTCGTACGCCTCCGGCATCGCCGAGGAGGCGCTGCTGGCCGCCCGCACCCACCTGGAGCACGGCACCACCACCACGGTGGCCTCCACCGTCACCGGCGAGATCGACGAGGTCGCCCGCCAGGCGCACGTCCTCTCCGAACTCGTCGAGGACGGCGTCCTGGCCGGCATCCACTTCGAGGGCCCGTTCATCTCGCACAACCGCTGCGGCGCCCACCGTCCCGACCTGCTGCGCGACCCCGACCCGGCGCTGGTGCGCAAGCTGGTCGACGCCGCCCGCGGCCACGCCCGGATGGTCACCCTGGCCCCCGAACTGCCCGGCGGCCTGGACTCGGTGCGGATGCTCGCCGACCTCGGGGTGATCGCCGCCGTCGGCCACACCGACTCCGACTACGCCACCACCCTGGAGGCGATCGAGGCCGGCGCCACCGTCGCCACCCACCTGTTCAACGCCATGCCCGGCATCGCCCACCGCGCCCCCGGCCCGATCGTGGCGCTGCTGGAGGACGAGCGGGTCACCGTCGAGCTGATCAACGACGGCGTGCACCTGCACCCCTCCGTGCTGGACCTCGCCTACGGCACGGCCGGCGCGAACCGGGTCGCCCTGATCACCGACGCGATGGGCGCGGCCGGCATGGGCGACGGCCTCTACCCGCTCGGCCCGCTCCAGGTCGAGGTCAAGGACGGCGTGGCCCGGCTGGTCGAGGGCGGTGCGATCGCCGGCTCGACCCTCACGCTGGACGTGGCGTTCAAGCGCTCGGTCACCGTCAACGGGCTGAGCCTGAACCAGGCCGTCGAGTCGCTGTCCGCCACCCCGGCCCGGCTGCTCGGCCTGGGCGACTCGATCGGCTCGCTGGAGACCGGCAAGCTCGCCGACCTGGTCGTGGTCGACTCCGACGGCTACGACCTGGTCGCGGTGATGCGCCGCGGCCGGTGGATCGTCGGCGGCGAGAGGTTCTCCACCGTCAAGCCCGCCTGAGCGACGCCGACGGCCGCCCTCCCCCACGCGGGGACGGGCGGCCGTGGTGTGTCCGGAGGAGGGGCGGGCTCAGCCGCCCGGCTCGATGGTGATCTGGTCGACCAGGACCGCGCCGGAGGGCACCGTGAGGGTCACCGTGTTCGGCCCGGCCTGGAACTGCGGCAGTATCCAGGTGCTGTACCAGGCGGAGGTCTGGTCCTTGGGCTGCGGCCCGTAGATCTTGTACGTCACCCCGCTCGGCCAGTCCTTGCCGTTCACCGCGGCCGCGCCCTTGAACTCCGCGCCCGAGTAGTTGTAGTGCACGGTCAGCTTGTACGACCCGGCGGTGGCGATCTCGCCCGTCCAGGTCACCGAGCCGCCCGGCTGGAGCGTCAGGTAGCTGCCGTCGGCCGACTTGGCGCCCTTGACGGTGTTGGCGGACGGCGCGTTCTGCCCCTGGAGCTGGCCCGCGTCCACGGTCGTCGGTCCGGAGACCGGGGTGGCGCTCGCCGAGGGGGAGCCGGCGGCGGTCGTAGTGGTCGGCCCCGGGGTGGTGGGGGCCGGCGGGGCGGTGGTGGCGGTGCCGCCCTTGGCGTTCTTGTTGTCGTCCGGATCCCCGGTGGAGAGGGCTATGCCCGCCCCGATCGCTATCGCCGCGACCACGGCCACCGCGCCGATCACCGCGCCCTTGCTCCGGCCGCTGCTGCGCGGCTCCTCGCCCGGCTGCGGCCGGGAGTGCTCGGCGTAGCGGGTCTGCTGGGTGGGCGCCGCACCGTACTCGGGCTGCTGCGGCGGGCCGGACTGACCGTACGGGGCCTGCGGCTGGCCGCCCGGGTACTGCGGCGGCATGCCCTGCTGGCCGTACGGCTGTTGCTGCTGTTGCTGCCGCGGCGGGTAGCCGTACTGCGCGCGCCCGACCTCCATCGGGCGGCTGTACGGCGTGCGCGGGACCCCCTGCTGCGGCTCGGCCGGCTGCCCGGTGGAACCGTCGGCCGGGCGGTAGAGGTAGCCGAACGGGTCGTCGTCCTGCGGGGCACCGCCCCCCTGGCCCTCGGGCACTCCGTTGCTGCCGGCGGTCGTCACGGTGGTCTGCTCCCCCATCCGGTGCGCCGCGTGCTGCGGGCGGCGCAGATCATGGACGCTGTCGTACCGGGAACCCTACCTGCCGTATGTGACGGCGGGAAAAGAACCCTTGACAACTCACGGGTAACCGGGACGGCCAGGGCCGGCCCGGGCCCGCGGCGGCCGTCCGCCGGATCAGCCCGCGCGCCGGTGCGAGCGCTCGCCGCGCGCCCCGCGCACCGCCCCGCCCCGGGCCCGCTTCTCGTCGTACATCCGCTCGTCCGCGGTCTGCAGCACCTCCTCGATGCTCATCCCGCAGCCGGCCCAGCCGACGCCGAGGCTCACCCCCACCCGCATCGCCCGTCCGTCGATCCGCATCGGCGGGATGATGGCGCCCCGCAGCCGGTGGGCGAGGTCCTTGGCCTCCTCGCGGCCGATCCCGTCGGCCAGCACCACGAACTCGTCGCCGCCGAGCCGGGCCACCGTGTCGCCGTCCCGGACGGCCTGGCTCAGCCGCCGGGCGACCTCGACCAGCACCGCGTCGCCCGCGTTGTGACCGAACCGGTCGTTGATCGACTTGAAGCCGTCCAGGTCGCAGAAGAGCACCGCGAGCCCCTTGTCCACCGCCGCCGCGGCGCCGGAGCGGAACGGCGCCGACCAGGCGTCGCCGCCCGGCCCGTACTCGGCCGGGACCACCGCGTGCACGTGCTCCCCGAAGCCCGGGCCGAGCCCGCTCGGCAGCCCCTCGGGCAGGCCGTAGCCGTGCGCCGGCCCGAACGGGTCCGCGCCCTCCAGCCCGTCGTGCGCCGCGTGCGCGCTGTAGGAGTCGGCCGGGTAGCCGTACGGCTGCGGGTAGGCCACCTCGACCTGCCCCCCGGTGGCGCCGACCGGCTGCGGCTGGGCGCAGAGCCGGCGGGCCAGCCGGGCCTTGAGCTCGGCGCCGTTCGGCAGCCCGGTGAGCGCGTCGTGGCTGGCCCGGTGGGCGAGCTGGAACTCGTGCCGCTTGCGGTCCTCGATGTCCTCGACGTGGGTGAGCAGGAAGCTCGGGCCCTCGGCCGCGTCCGCGACGATCGAGTTGCGCAGGCAGACCCACTGGTAGCCGCCGTCCCGCCGGGACAGCCGCAGCTCCGCGCGGCCGCTCTCGGCGCTGGTGCGCTCCAGCAGCGCCCGGTCCTCGGGGTGCACCAGGTCGGCGAAGCTCTGCTGGCGCAGCACCGCCCGGGGCCGGCCGAGCAGCCGGCAGAGCGCGTCGTTGACCCTGGTCAGCTGGCCGCGCCCGACGCCGTGCAGCTCGGTGATCGCCATCCCGCTGGGCGCGTACTCGAAGGCCTGGCGGAAGCTCTCCTCACTGGCCCGCAGCGCCTGCTGCTCCTTCTCCAGGCGGGCCAGCGCGCGCTGCATCTCGGCCCGCAGCCGGGCGTTGCCGATCGCGATGGAGGCCTGCAGCGAGAACATCTCCAGCGCCTCGCGGGTCCAGGCGCCGGGCCGCTTGCCGCTGCGCGGGCGGTCCACCGAGAGGACGCCGAGGAGGTCGCCGCCGGCGCTGTACATCGGGGCGAGCAGCCCGTCGGCGGGGTGCCAGTCGTTGGCGTACACCGGCAGCGGGCCGTCCCCGATCCAGCGCGGGATGTCGCTGGCGACGGCCCAGCCGCGGTCGTACGGCAGGAAGCGCAGGGTGCCCCAGTGGTCGCTGACGCCGAGCAGCCGGTCCCAGGACTCCCGGGAGCCGACCTGGCCGAGCAGGACGGAGGGGCCGCCCATCGGGCTCTCCTCCAGCTCCCAGACGGCCGCCACCACGAGGTCGCCGTCGGGCCTGACCAGGCTGACCGCGGCGGCGTCGAAGCCGAGCCCGTGCACCGCGCCCTCGACAACGGCCTGGAGCGTGCCGGCGAGGCTGCGGGCAGCGTTGAGGTCCGCCACGACCCGGTGCAAGGTGCGGAGGGTCGCGAGACGGACGTACGGCTCCGACTCGGCTTCCATGCGGGGGCTCCCCGGCTGCTTCGGATAGTTCTTGATTGGTTATCGTCCGATTGCCAGAAGAACTGAATCACAGGGAGCACAGCGCTCGGCACGCTCGGTCAGCAATAGGCCATCACTTGTGACTTAAATCACACGAGACTAATGCGCCCTTAATCAGTTCATCTGTCCCATAGCGGGACATACAGCGTCATCGGAACAATTCTGGTGGTCGACCGCATTGGCCGCCGACTGAAGCCGACTGCGCCCGCCAGTCCGGTGGCTTCACTCCTGAGGGTGAGTTCGGCCACCGAGCGCAACCCTTCGGCCGGACCGCCGGTCCTACGACCAAGGCCCGATGCCGTTCCTCCCGGGTGACGACTACCGTGCGGTACGTGTACCCGTCGCCGCAGCCCGAAGCTGCCCCCCACGCCACGCCCGACGAGTTCCGGGCTGCCCTCTCCCAGCTCGCCGCCGGCGTGAGCCTGGTGACCGTCCACGACCCGGAGGACGGCGAGGACGTCGGCATGACCGCCACGTCCTTCCTCTCGGTGTCGCTGGAGCCGCCGCTGGTGCTGATCTCGGTCCGCGAGGACTCCCGGATGGACGAGGTGCTCTCCCGGGTGGACACCTGGGCGGTCTCGGTGCTGACCGAGGGACAGAAGACGCTCGGCTCCCGGTTCGCCATGAAGGGCCGGCTCAGCGACCGGCTGCTGTTCGCGGACACCCCGCACCACCGCGGCCCGCGCACCGGCGCCCCGCTGGTCGACGGCGCGCTGGCCACCGTCGAGTGCCGCACCGAGCAGCGGATACCCGCCGGCGACCACACCCTGCTGCTCGGCCGCGTCCTGGAGGCCGCGGTGCCCGACCCCGGCGGCCGCCCGCTGCTCTACTTCCGCGGCGGCTACCGCACCCTCGGCTGAGGGCCGCGCCGGCTACTCGCCGCCCCGCGGCGCCCGGCGGCCCTGCTTCAGCTCGGAGCGGTGCTTCTTGTTCTCCAGCCGCCGCTGGACCATCCCCCGGCTCGGCCTGGTCGCCCGCCGGGCCTTCGGCGGCGGCGCGCACGCCTCGGTCAGCAGCGCCGACAGCCGGGCCGCGGCCGCCTCCCGGTTGCGCCACTGCGAGCGGAACTCCGAGGCCTGGACCACCAGCACCCGGCCGTCCACCAGCCGACCGGCCAGCCGCTCCAGCGCGCGCTCGCGCCACACCTCGGGCAGCGCCCTGGTCGAGGCCAGGTCGAAGCGCAACTCGGCCTTGGAGTCGGAGGTGTTGACGTGCTGGCCGCCGGGGCCGGAGGAACGCGAGAAGCGCCAGACGAGCTCGGCGTCGGGGACGACCACCGACCCCTGTACGCGGATGGGCTCGGACATGCGTCCATCATCCCGCGCCCGGCCCGCCCGGTCACCCGGATATCGGTACGCCCCCCGCTTCCGCACCCGGTTACCCCCAGGCGCCCCGAGCCCCGACAATGGCGTACGTGATCGAGCTCGGCTACTCCCTCTCCAACCGCTTCCCCGACCCCCCGCAGACGGACTACCGCACCGCGTCCGTGCACGCCCTGCGGTACGACCTGTTCTGCGGCGACGTCTACCTGGACGGCGAGGGCTCGGAACTGTCCACCGGCTGGGGCTGGGTGCCGGTGCTCGACTTCGCCTGGGCGCTGTGCGACGTCGCCGAGCTCCTGGACCGCGACCCGGACGGCGTCCGGGCCGCCCGGGTGCAGACCGCCGACCTCGACTTCACCCAGAACACCGAGCTGCTGCGCTTCGCCCGCCGCTTCAACTGGGTCGAGGTCACCGCCACCTGGCTGCCGGACGAGCCGCCGGTGGTGGTCCGCCACGGCGAGCTGCGGCGCGAGGCCCGGGACTTCCTCCAGGACACCCTGGCCGACCTCTTCGACATGCACCCCGACCTGGCCGACAACCCGAACATCTGGACGCTGCAGGGCCGGTTCCGGCGGATCTGACGCGTCCTTTGCCCGGTCTTTGCCCTCCGTTTGGCGCCCACGAAGAATTCACGGCCTCTGCGGAACCAAGCCACCGCGGTATCGCGTTGTCCGGGGAAATAGCGAACGAAGCGAACGAAGGGACTGCAATCGTCATGCCAGTGAGCCTCTCCAAGGGTGGCAACGTCTCGCTGACCAAGGAGGCCCCCGGCCTGTCCGCGGTCACCGTCGGCCTGGGTTGGGACGTCCGCACCACGACCGGCGCCGAGTTCGACCTCGACGCCAGCGCGATCGTCCTGAACGCGGACGGCAAGGTGCTGTCCAACGCCCACTTCGTCTTCTTCAACAACACCAGCACGCCGGACAACACCGTCGTGCACACCGGTGACAACCGCACCGGCGAGGGCGCGGGCGACGACGAGTCGATCAACATCAACCTGGCCGGCCTGCCGGTCGAGGCCGCCAAGATCACCTTCCCGGTGACCATCTACGACGGCACCGCCCGCGGCCAGAACTTCGGCCAGGTCCGCAACGCCTACATCCGCGTGCTGAACGCGGCCGGCGGCGCCGAGATCGCCCGCTACGACCTCTCCGAGGACGCCGCCACCGAGACCGCGATGATCTTCGGCGAGCTCTACCGCAACAACGGGGAGTGGAAGTTCCGCGCCGTCGGCCAGGGCTACGCCTCCGGCCTGGCCGGCATCGCCCAGGACTTCGGCGTCCAGCTCTGACGCACCCGCGGACC
>NZ_JBHVET010000267.1:0-10261 GCF_042802135.1 Kitasatospora sp. NPDC057512 | reverse complement strand
CGACCAGGTCGTACGTGACGCCCTCGTGCACCGCCGAGGCCTGCGCCGCGGCCATCCCGGCGGCCCGGTCGCAGCGGGCGGCCTCCCGCCTCTCGGCCACCGTCGGATCGCAGCTCACCCCGACCCAGAGCACGTCCAGGCCCTCCAGTGCCGACCGCCACCGGGCCTGCGAAGCGGTGCCGCCGAGGAACACCTCGTCCACCACGATCCGGGCCCCGGCCCGGGCCATCGCCGCGACCCCGAGCGTCCAGGCGGCGTCCAGGGCGGCGAAGACCGGGCCGACCTCGACCGTCCCGCCCCCGTCCTCCAGCCCGCCGATGCCCTCGCCGCCGGTGCGCAGCGACGGCGGCAGCGCCTCGACCATGGTGTCCGCGCCGAGGTGCAGCCAGGGGTCCGGCAGCAGCTCCTGCAGGCGCAGGGCGATGCTCGACTTGCCGGAACTGGACCCGCCGTTGAGAACGATCACACGCATGCGCGGAGCCTACGGCCGCACACCCCACGTCGTCGCGGCGTTATTCCCGGGGCGCCGGCCGGGGTGACACCGTGGATCACGCGGCCCCGACCGCCCCCACCGCCGCCGCCCCGGACTACGCCGCCCCCGCCGCGAAGGCCGCCGCCGCGGCCGTGAAGGAGGTGGCCAGCGCCGGTGCGCCCGCCCAGTGCAGGTGCAGGTAGGAGGCGTGCACGTTGCCGCTCGCGAAGCCCTCGGTGCGGGGGCCGGTCGGCAGGCGCCAGCCCCAGGCGGGGAGTTCGCCCGCGCCGGGCTCGCAGACCGTGCGGTGGAACTCGTGGCCGCGCAGTCTGGTGCCGGCCGGGGCCAGTGGAGAGTCGTGCAGGGCGACCGCCTCCCGGTAGCCGAGGGTGAGGCGTTCGGTCATCCGGGCGCCGGCGGGCAGCACGCCGCACATCGGCAGGCCGTCCAACTCCCGTCCCAGGTAGAGCAGTCCGGCGCACTCGGCGGAGATCGGCCCGCCCGTGGCGGCGAACGCGGCGATGGCGGCGCGCAGCGGGGCGTTGCCGCTCAGCTCGCGGACGTACAGCTCGGGGAAGCCGCCACCGATGACCAGGCCGGCCGTCCCGGCGGGCAGCGAGGAGGCGTGCAGCGGGTCGAACGGAACCACCTCCGCGCCCGCCGCGCCGAGCAGTTCGGCGTTCTCGGCGTACGAGAAGGAGAAGGCCGCGCCGCCCGCCACGGCGATCCGGGGCCGGCCGGCCACCGGGGTGACCTCGGCCGACGGGTCCCAGGGTTCGGCGTCCAACTCCGGTGCGGTCCGGGCGAGTTCGAGTACGGCGTCCAAGTCGACCGAGGAGGCGACCAGTTCACCCATGTCGGCGACGGCCCGGAGGGCCTCCGCCGAGCGCTCCACCGCCGGGATCAGCCCGAGGTGGCGGGACGGTGTGGCGACCGCCGTCGAGCGGCGCAGCGCGCCCAGCACCGGTACGCCGGAGCCCTCCTCCAGGGCCTCGCGCAGCAGGTGCTCGTGCCGGTCGGAGGCGACCCGGTTGAGGATCACCCCGGCGAGCCGCACCTGCGGGTCCCAGGAGGCGAAGCCGTGCACCAGCGCGGCCACCGAGCGGGACTGCGAGGAGCCGTCCACCACCAGCACCACCGGTGCCCGCAGCAGCTTGGCGACGTGCGCGGTGGAGGCCAGCTCCCCGCGTCCGGAGGCCCCGTCGAACAGGCCCATGACCCCCTCGACGACGGCGACGTCCGCCCCCGCCGCGCCGTGCAGGAACAGCGGCGCGATCCGCTCCGGCCCGCACATGAAGGCGTCCAGGTTGCGGCCAGGGCGCCCGGCGGCGAGCGCGTGGTAGCCCGGGTCGATGTAGTCGGGGCCGACCTTGTGCGGCGACACCGCCAGCCCGCGCGCGGCGAGCGCCGCGATCAGGCCGGTGGCGACGGTGGTCTTGCCGGCGCCCGAGGAGGGCGCGGCGACGACGAGGCGGGGGATGTTGCTCAACGGCCTACCACTCGATACCGCGCTGGCCCTTGCGGCCGGCGTCCATGGGGTGCTTGACCTTGGTCATCTCGGTGACCAGGTCGGCGAATCCGGTCAGCGCCTCGGGCGCGTACCGGCCGGTGATGACGACGTGCTGGCTGCCCGGGCGGTCCTTGAGCACGGCCACCACCTCGTCCGGGTCGACCCACCCCCAGTGCATCGGGTAGGTGAACTCGTCCAGCACGTAGAAGCGGTAGGCCTCGGCCGCGAGGTCGCGCTTGACCTGCTCCCAGCCCTCCTTGGCCGCCTCCTCGCTGGACATCTCCTGCTCGGCGGAGCGCTGGATCCAGGACCAGCCGGAGCCCATCTTGTGCCAGTCGACGGTGCCGCCCTCGCCGGAGGCGCCGAGCACGCGCAGCGCGTTCTCCTCGCCGACCTTCCACTTGGCGGACTTCACGAACTGGAACACCCCGACCGGCCAGCCCTGGTTCCAGGCCCGCAGCGCCATGCCGAACGCGGCCGTGGACTTGCCCTTGCCGGGGCCGGTGTGCACGGCGGTGATCGGCAGTGTGCGGCGCTGACGGGTCGTCAGGCCGTCGTCGGGGACGCTCTCGGGGACTCCCTTGGGCATGTCGGCTCAGGCCGCCTTTCGCATCGAAGTGGTCAAACGGTTCGCGGAGCGGTCCGCGGCGCGGTTCTCGCGGACGAGCGAGGCCACGCCCTCGGCGCGCAGCTCGTCCAGGCTGACGGCGGTGCCGCCGAGCAGCCCGGCCAGGGTGCGGGCCAGGCCGAGGCGGACCGGGCCGGACTCGCAGTCCAGCACCACGCTCGCCGTGCCCTGCGCGGCGAACAGCGTGGCCGCGCGGCGCGATTGGGCGAGCGCGTCCCGCCCGCCGGTGGCCCGGCCGTCGGTCACCACGACCAGCAGCGGGCGCCGGCTCGGGTCGCGCAGCCGCTCCACCCGCAGCACCTCGTGGGCGCGCAGCAGGCCGGCGGCCAGCGGGGTCCGCCCGCCGGTGGGCAGCGACTCCAGCCGGGCCGCGCCGACCTCCACCGAGGAGGTGGGCGGCAGCGCCAGCTCGGCGCCCGAGCCCCGGAAGGTGATCATGCCGATCTTGTCGCGGCGCTGGTAGGCGTCCATCAGCAGCGACAGCACCGCGCCCTTGACGGCGGTCATCCGCTGCCGGGCGGCCATCGAGCCGGACGCGTCCACCACGAACAGCACCAGGTTGGACTCCCGTCCCTGGCGCACCTGTTCGCGGAAGTCGTCCTTGTGCACCACCAGCGCCCGCCCGCTGCGCCCGCGCGCGGCCTGGTGCGGCGCGGCGGCCTGGAGGGTCGCGGTCAGGTGCAGCCGGGCGAGCGCGCCCTGCGGGCGGCGGGCGCGGATGGTGTGCCCGCCGGTGGTCTCGGCGGGGGAGCGGCGGCCCTGGGCGCCGTGCCCGGTGCCCTTCACGGTGAACAGCCGCGTCCGGTACGGGTCCCCGGCCGCGACCGGCGCCGACTCCCGTGCGGGGGCCGGGTGTTGCGCCGGTACGGGCGGCTGCGCGGGCACCTCGGGGCCCTCGGAGGCGGGGTCCTCCGGCGAGGCGGCCTCGGGCGCCTCGGGGCCGCCGTCGGACGGCTCGGGCGCGCCGCCGCCGTCCGGACCGCCGCCGTCCGGGCCGCCCTCCGGCCCGCCGCCGTTGTCGTCGTCGCCGCCGCCGTCCGGTCCGGGGCCGTCGCCCTCGGGTTCCGGCTCCTCCTCCTGCTGCTGCGCGTGCTCCTCCAGCGTCCGGTCCAGCTGCTCCTCGTCCAGCCCGGGCGCGTCGAAGGGGTTGCGGCGGCGGCGGTGCGGCAGTGCCAGCTGGGCGGCCTTGCGGACGTCCTCCTCCAGCACCTCGGTGCGCCCGTCCCAGGCGGCCAGCGCGACGGCGGTGCGCGCCATCACGATGTCCGCGCGCAGCCCGTCCACCTCGAACGCGGCGCACACGGCGGTGATCTGACGCAGCGCCACATCGGTCAGCTCGACCTTGGGCAGCAACTCCCGTGCCGCGGTGATGCGTTCGGCGAGCGCCCGCTCCTCCTCGGCGAACCGCGCGGCGAAGCCGGCCGGGTCCGCGTCGTACCCGAGCCGGCGGCGGACCACCTCGGCGCGCTCGGCCGGGTCCCGGGTGGCGGCGATCTCGACGGTCAGGCCGAACCGGTCGAGCAGCTGCGGCCGCAGCTCGCCCTCCTCCGGGTTCATGGTGCCGACCAGCAGGAAGCGGGCCGCGTGCCGCACCGACACGCCCTCGCGCTCGACGTACGAGCGGCCCATCGCGGCGGCGTCCAGCAGCAGGTCCACCACGTGGTCCTGGAGCAGGTTCACCTCGTCGATGTAGAGCACGCCGCGGTGCGCCCGGGCGAGCAGTCCGGGCTCGTAGGCCTTGACGCCCTCGGCCAGCGCCCGCTCCAGGTCGAGCGAGCCGACGATCCGGTCCTCGGCCACGCCGACCGGCAACTCGACCAGCTGGGAAGGCCGTTCGTGGCTCTCGACGGCGGCGTGCGGCCCGTCCGGGCACTGCGGGTCGGGCGCGGCCGGGTCGCAGGCGAAGCGGCAGCCGTCGACGGTGGCGATGGACGGCAGCAGGCCGGCCAGCGCGCGCACCATGGTCGACTTCGCGGTGCCCTTCTCGCCGCGCACCAGCACGCCGCCCACGGCCGGGGAGACCGCGTTCAGCAGCAGCCCGAGCCGCAGGTCGGCCATGCCGACGATCGCGGTGAACGGATAGCGGACGTCACTCATGCCGTACCCCACTCCTGTCGTGCCTGACTCCGTGATCGTGCCCGGCCCTGCTGCCCCGCCCGGTTCGGCGGTCCTGCCCAGCGCTGCGCTACTCGGCTCATGCGTCACTCCCAGGGGCCCCGGGCGGGAGGAACGGCAGCGATCCGGCCGCCGGCACCCCGCCCTCGATCAGCTTCCACAGCGCGTCGGTGTCCGCGTGCTCCTCGATCAGGTCGCCCAGCCGGTCCAGCCGGGCCTCACGCGCCGCGGTGAAGGAGGTGTCCGGCGCCGGGACGAACGCCCGGCCGGACAACTCGGCGACCTCGCGCAGGAGTTCGCGGCGGAACCCGTCGTTCTCCAGCGCGCCGTGCCAGGTGGTGCCCCAGACCGGGCCGACCCGGCAGCCGTCCAGGAAGGGGCTGCCCCCCTCCACGGTCACCACCCCGTGGTGGATCTCGTAGCCCTCGACCCGCTGCCCGTACGCCTCGCCGACCGGCCGTGCCAGCACCTTCTCGACGCCGAACCGCACGTGCGTCGGCAGCAGGCCGAGGCCGTCGACGGCGCCCGCCTTCGACTCGACCTCGTCCACGATCGAGTGCGCCAGCATCTGGTAGCCGCCGCAGACCCCGAGGACCGGCAGTCCGGCCGCCGCCCGCGCCTTCAGGGCCGGCTCCAGGCCGCGCTCGCGCAGCCAGGCGAGGTCCGCGACGGTGGCCCGGGTGCCGGGCAGCACCACCAGGTCGGCGTCGGCCAGCTCCTCCGGCCTGGTCGCCCAGCGGACCAGCACGCCCGGCTCCTGCGCGAGCGCGTCCATGTCGGTGAAGTTGGACAGCCGGGGGAAGCGCACCACGGCCACCCGCAGCACGTCCGCGCCGAGCGGTCCGGGCCCGTCCGCCCGGTCCGCCACCGTGGACAGGTCCAGCGAGTCCTCGGCGTCCAGCCAGAGCCCGGGCAGCATCGGCAGCGTGCCCAGCACCGGACGGCCGGTCAGCTCGTGCAGCATCTCCAGCCCGGGCGCCAGCAGCCGCGCGTCGCCGCGGAACTTGTTGACGAACCAGCCCGCCACGTGCCGCTGGTCCTCCGCCGACAGCAGCGCCAGCGTCCCGTACATCGCCGCGAAGACCCCGCCGCGGTCGATGTCCCCGACCACCACCACCGGCAGGGCGGCGGCCGTGGCCAGGCCCATGTTGGCGATGTCGCGGTCGCGCAGGTTGATCTCGGCGGGCGATCCCGCGCCCTCGCAGACCACCACGTCGTAGCGGCCGCGCAGGTCGGCCAGGCACTCCAGGGCGCGCTCCAGCAGGACGGGCTTGCGCTCGCGGTAGTCCAGCGCGCCGACCTCGGCCACCGGCCGGCCGAGCAGCACCACCTGGCTGCGGCCGTCCGCGCCCGGCTTGAGCAGCACCGGGTTCATCGCCGCCTCCGGCTCCACCCGGGCGGCCTGTGCCTGCATCGCCTGGGCGCGGCCGATCTCGGCGCCGTCGGCGGTGACGAAGGAGTTGAGCGACATGTTCTGCGCCTTGAACGGCGCGACCCGTACGCCCTGGCGGGCGAGCCACCGGCAGATCCCGGCCGTCACTACGCTCTTGCCCGCGTCCGAGGTCGTCCCCGCGACCAGCAGTGCGTTGCTCATGCCCGTCCCCTCTTCAGCAGTGCCCGCAGCAGGACGTGCCCCGCGACCGTCGTACCCAGCGCCAGTGCGCCCACCCGCCGGGAGAGCGCGCAGGCCCGCTCGATGTCGTCCACCGTCACCGGCCGCAGCTCCGCCCCCAGCACAGGCCGGTGCTCCACCCGCTCCCCGTACCGCAGCGTCCCGCCCAGTCGTACGCCCACCGCGCCGGCGAACGCCGACTCGGCCTGGCCCGCGTTCGGGCTCGGGTGCGCGGAGCCGTCGCGCCGCCAGACCCGCCAGGCGGTCCGGGGCTCGGGGGCGGCGGCCACCGTCAGCAGCGCCGTCAGCCGGGCGCCCGGCCAGCCCGCCACGTCGTCCAGCCGGGCCGAGGCCCAGCCGAACCGGGCGAAGCGGGGCGAGCGGTGGCCCACCATGGCGTCCAGGGTGTTGACGGCGCGGAAGGCCAGCAGGCCGGGAGTGCCGGCCAGGGCGCCCCAGGTCAGCGCGTTCACCACGGCGTCGGCGGTGTTCTCGGCCACCGACTCGACCACCGCCCGGGCGATCTGCTGCCCGTCCAGCGCGCTCGGGTCCCGCCCGCACAGGTGCGGCAGCCGCTCCCGGGCGGCCGCGAGGTCGCCGGCGGCCAGCGAGCGGCCGATGGTGCGCGCCTCCCGGGTCAACGAGGTGCCGCCGAGCACCGTCCAGGTCGCGGCCGC
The DNA here is from genome assembly GCF_042802135.1 of Kitasatospora sp. NPDC057512. NCBI lineage: Bacteria > Bacillati > Actinomycetota > Actinomycetes > Kitasatosporales > Streptomycetaceae > Kitasatospora > Kitasatospora sp. NPDC057512. Next base: position 3,247 of record NZ_JBHVET010000267.1, on the reverse strand, counting down.
CGCCAACGCCGCCCGGCCCAGCGGGCGCCGGCCCACCGTACGGTCCAGGGCGAGCGCTCCGGCCGCGACCGTACCCACGCACAGCGCGGTGTACCCGGCCCCGGCGGCGCGGCCGTCGCGCCACAGCCGCCGCTCCAGCCGGGTCGCGGCGCTGCCGAAGACGGCCACCGGGTGGCCCCGGCGGGGGTCGGCGAAGCGGGCGTCGGCGGCGTAGCCCGCAGCGGCGCCGAGCGCGAACACGGCGGCGCGGGCCAGCGGGCGCGAGGCGCGGGTCAGTGGGCCCCGAGCGCGGCCGGGCGGGCGCGGCGCAGGAGAGGGCGAAGGCGCGCGCGGGGTCATCGGCCGCACGGCGGAGGGCAGCTCGGAGTCCGGCCGGGCGGGGCAGCCTGCATCGCGTGCGTGTCCTCACTCAGGGTCCGCGCCCTGGATCGACGTGACGGCGGCGAGAGTCTCCTGGCTTCCGGGTCGAACGCACCCCCGGAGCCTTCCAGCGGCCGTCGACGGCCCGCCGTGGCGATGTTCCGAGCGTGCTCCCCGGTGACAGTGGCGGGACCGCGCCGGACTTCCACCGGCTTCCTCTCCATGCCTCCGTTTGGCCCCAGGATCCCATCACGGGCCCGAACCGGGAGTCAACCGAGGTCACGGAGGGGTTGGTCACACGGGGGCGCCGCTGACACCCCGTCGGATCGCCCGGCGCGGCCCCGCCCCGACCGCCCGCCACCGGTACCCCGCCACCGACACCCCCGAGCACCCCGGGACCGCCGCCCGGGTGACCCGGACGGCCCAGCCCGGTGGCCGGTCGGGCGGAGCGCCGGTGAACTGGGGCTCGAACACCGTCCGGTCCGTGAACAACATCCGTGAACAACGTCCGTGAACAACAGAGCGGGGAGCGAAATGCGTTGGGGAACCGCCGCCGTCGTGGCGGCCGCCGCGGTGGGGGCCGCCGTACTGGTGGTCGGCCGCCGGGCCTCCGAGCGGATGGTCCGTCCGGTGACCGCCGTCCAGGAGTCCGGACCGGTCCTGGTCCGGGCCCTCGCTCCCGGCCGGGTCACCTTCACCCGCAGCCCCGCGAGCCTGCGCCCCGGCCGCTGGGCGGTCGAGTGGGCGGACGGCGGGCACGCGGTCGTCGAGGAGGTCCTGCACGCCGACGAACAGGGCGTCACCCGCCGGCTGGCCCGCGCCGACCGGGGCACCCTCGCCCCCGGCACCGAGGTCCGCTTCACGCCCCGGGTCCACCTCGGCGACCCCACCGAGGCGCTCGGCCTGGCCTTCGCCGACACCGCCGCCGACGGAGAGCTCGGCGCCCTTCCCGCCTGGCGGCTCGACGGCAAGCGCGGCACCTGGGTGATCCTGGTGCACGGCCCCGGCGACGACCGCCGGCAGACCCTCCCGGTGCTCCCCGTCCTCGACCGGCTCGGCCTGCCCGCCCTCGCCGTCACCTACCGCGGCGACCGCGGCGCCCCCGCCTCCCCGGACGGGCTCAGCCACTTCGGCGAGACCGAGTGGCGCGACATCGAGGCGGCGGTCCGGCTGGCGCTCGACAGCGGCGCGGGCAAGGTGATCCTGTACGGCTGGTCCGTCGGCGCGACCATGGTGCTCCAGACCGTGGCCCGCTCCGCCTGGTCGCACGCCGTCCGCGGCCTGGTCCTCGACTCGCCCGTGCTCGACCTGCCCGCCTCCGCCCGCCGGGACGCCGCCCGGGCCGGCTTCCAGGGCGTCGCCGCCGAGCTCGGCGCCCTCGCCGCCGAGGGCCGCACCGGGGTCGACCTCGCCGACTTCGGCCGCATCGCCGACGGCACCGACCTGCGGGTGCCCACCCTCCTCCTGCACAGCCCCGAGGACCGGATCGCGCCCTTCGGCGCCGCCGAGAAGCTGGCCGCCGCCCGCCGCGACGTGGTGAGCCTCCAGCCCTTCCCCGGCGCCGACCACGCCACCCTCTGGAACACCGCCCCCGACCGCTACACCGAACTCCTCCGCCGCTGGCTCACCCCGCTCCTCTAGGGCGTGTGTTCACCCCCCCTGTGCGCGAGGGTGTTTTCGGCTGGTCCCCGCCGCTTTTCCCGGTGGGATTCCCCCCGTCCGGGAATGAACGTTCCTCCCATTCCGCCGGGCCTGCGCGAAAAGACGGCCCGGCCGACTTCCGGTGCGGCGCGATCCCGATCACCCCGCCCGCCATCCGTCCGGATTCGGGCTGGACAGTCCCGCCGGGCGCCGCCGGGGCTGATCGCCCCCGTTCGGGCCCCTCGACTGTCAGGAGCAATATTTGGCCCGGCTCCTTACCCCCCACCCGTACGCACGGTGACCGCCCGAGCATTCCCGGCAACCGGGCCGCCCCCCGTGGCATGGGCAGGTCACACGTTTCCGGCCAGGCGGTTTGCCGTTGTTGCCCGATCTTGCGGAGGTGCCACCGGCGGTCGCCCGGTCGTACGGACAACCGGATGTGACAGAAGGCCGGTACAAGGGGAAGACTGCTCGACGTGACGTCTCGGAACCCGCGCGACCGTGATGCCCCGCTCCCGCCGACGATCGGTACCGGTGCGACGGTGACCCGTCTCCCCGGAACGGCCCAACGGCCCGCCGGTGGCAGGCCGGGCGGGGCGGGAGTCCCCCGTAACGCAGTACCCCGGCGACGAGGGCCCGCTCCGGCCCCCGGGCGGGGCAGGGTTCCCGTGCCGGAGGGCTTCCCGGCACCCTCCGAGCTGGCGCCGCTGGCCCGCCGGATGCTGGTGGACGCCGTCCGGGTCGCCCGCTGGGCCGGTGAGCTGGCCGAGGTCGACAAGCGCGGCGAGCTGCTCCCGGACGACGCCCGCGCGGCGGGCCGGGCCCTGGCCATGACGGTCGGCGCCGCCGCCAAGGCCTGGGGGCAGGCGCTGCTGGTGGGCCTGGTGGAGGCCAGGGACGGCGGAGCCGGCCCCGGCTGGCGCCTGCACGCCTGGGAGCACGACGACGAGGCCGTGGTGCGCGGCTGGTCGGCGATGTTCGACGCCTGGACCCTGCTCGCCCCGGTGCCGCCCGCGGCGCTGCGCGGCGTCTTCGCCGTCCTGGCCGGGCAGGCCGTGGACCAGGCCCCGCAGCTGCTCTCCTTCCTGCACCTGGTGGACGGCCCGGTCGCCGAGAGCGAGCTGCTGGAGCTGCTGCGCCGCGGCCTGGACGAGCGCCGGGTCGGCACCGGCCGGAGGCCAATCAGCTGCTGCACCATCTGGCCGCCGGGTACGCCCGGATGACCACGCTGGTCGACAACGTGCTC
>NZ_JBHVET010000266.1:0-10309 GCF_042802135.1 Kitasatospora sp. NPDC057512 | reverse complement strand
GGGAACCGCCGGCCCGGACGACGACCAGTCTGGAGCCGGACCGCACGTGAACGCGCACACGAACCGCACCCGTTGGGCCGTCGTGGCCGCCTCCGCCGCCCTGGCGGCCGCGCTGACGGTCGGGGCGGGCACGCCCGCCCTCGCCACCGCCGCCACCGCCGCCACCGCTTCCGGCATTCCGGCGGCGACGGCGCGCCCGTCCGTGCTGCCGCCGCTGGACCCGGCGGCGCTCCGGGCCGCCCTCGCCCAGCGGCCCGCCGCCGACGTCTCCGCCGGGTTCGTGCGGGTCACCGGCTCCGGCGGGAGGTTCGAGGGCAGCTCGGCGGAGGGCGGGGCGGCCGTGGACCCGCGAGGGAGGTTCCGGATCGGGTCGATCTCGAAGGTCTTCACCGCCACCGTCGTCCTCCAACTCGCCGCCGAGGGCCGGATCGACCTCGACGGCAGCGTCCGGCGGTACCTCCCGGACCTCCCCGCCGAGTTCGGGGCGGTCACGGTCGGGCAGCTGCTCGACCACACCAGCGGACTGCCCACCGGCGACAACACGTTCTGGGGCGACGGCACCACCGGCTGGTTCGCCGAGCACCGGCTCGACGCGCCCACCCCCGAGGAGATCGTCGCCTCGATGGCCGGGCAGTCACTGGCCTTCGACCCCGGCACCGCCCAGCAGTACAACGGCATGAACACCTTCGTCGCCGGGCTGGTCGTCGAGAAGGTCACCGGCCACCGCTACGCCGACGAGCTGCGCCGGCGGATCATCGACCCGCTCGGCCTGCACGACACCTCCCTCCCGGACGCCGACGACCCGGCGCTGCGGCGCCCCGCGACCCGCCCGTACCTGACCGTCCCCGACGCGGACGGCGGCTCGCACCGGGTGGACGTGACCGAGCAGAGCCCGTGGCCCTGGGCCGAGGGCGGCATGGTCTCCAGCGCCCCCGACCTGGACCGCTTCATGACCGCCCTGTTCCGGGGCCGCCTCCTCCCGCCGGCCCAGCAGGAGGAGCTGTTCACCGTCCCCCAGGTGCCCGTCGCCCCGGGCAACCGCTACTGCCCGGACGACACGGCGTGCCTGAGCATGGGCCTCGTGCGCCTCGCCTCCGGCGGCGTCGTGGCCTGGGGCAAGACCGGCTCCCGGCCCGGTTCCACCAGCGGCGTCTTCGCCACCCGCGACCTCTCCCGCACGGTCGTCTACTCGGTCGACCCGACCACGCTGAAGGGCACCGAGACCCCGTACGCCCTCGGGCTGCTGAAGTCCGCCTTCGGTCTGGGGAAGTAGGGCCCGTCTCCGCCGCTGGTCGGACGGGCGGTTGGCTCGCGCGGGGGAGGGGGACGGGCCGAGCGGTGGACGTGCGGCGGGGGCGGCGTCCGGGAGCGTGGACGCATGCTGAAGACCATCCCGGTGGGCGACACCGAGCGCCCCGTTCCCCGGTGGGCCCTGCGGCTCGCCAAGGCCCTCCCGTTCATCGTGCTGCCGCACTGCCTGTGGCGGCTGCCGTTCGCGTTCGACTTCCGGATGGGCACCGTCGACCCGCAGGCCCCGGCCTACGTCTGGTGGGCCGCCCCGTACGTGATCGGTCTGAGCGTGCTCACCGAGGCGCTGACGCTCCTGACCCTGGGGCTGGTCAGCGGTTGGGGCGAGGTGTTCCCGCGCTGGGTGCCCGTGCTGCGGGGCCGCCGGGTGCCGCCGCTCGCGGCGGTCGTGCCGGCCGTGCTCGGCGGGCTGGTCCTGGTGTCCCTGTTCGACGGGATGCCGCTCGGCTGGCTGGGCGTGTTGGAGGAGGTCGGCTACAGCAACGGCTGGTGGCTGCTCCTGGGGCGGGTCTGCACCTCGACGGCGATGTTCTGGGGGCCGATCACCCTCGCCCTGGCCTGGGCCTACCACCGCCGCCGTCGCCCCGCCCCGGCTCCGGCCCGTTGACGCCGGGTCGCAGGCGGCTCCCGCGCGGCGCAGTGGGCGGCTCAGTGGGCGCGGTAGTACTCGGCGACGGCGGAGAACGCCTCCTTCGGGTCCCAGGGCAGGCCGGGGTAGGTGGTGCCCACGCGGTCCTCGTAGGTCCTGACGATGCCGTAGCTGGCGAGGTCGAGGTCGTCGCGCGGATCCCCGTCCGGGCGGTGGACGTGGTCGTAGAGGGCGAAGGTGAAGACGAAGGCGGCGTCGATGCCGCCGGCGTCGAAGGCCTCCAGCAGTTCCCGGACGTACGCGGCCTGCCCGGCCTCGTCCCGCTCGTAGACGCCGTCCAGGCGGACCGGGCCCCCGTCGGCGTACTCGACGATGTCCAGGCCGTTCGCACCCCGGTCGCCGGCGCCGCGGAAGGTGGCGGAGCCGAACTCGGTGACGGCGACCGGCTTGCCCTGGGCGGTCAGGTCGCGGACGCCGCCGGCGAAGCGGTCGGCGGTCTCGGCGGAGCGGTACAGGTCGAGGGAGACCAGGTCGAAGGGTTCCCAGTCGACGCGCTCCAGCGGTACGGCGGCGTACGTGACGCGCCCGCCGAAGCGGGCCCGGACGGCGGCCACCGCCTCGGCGAGGAACGCGTTGACCCGGCCGCTCACCGCACCGAGGTGCTCGCGCACCTGCTCGGGCCGGGCGAGCAGGGCGAGGCGCTCGCCGATGTCGGAGCCGGGCAGGAACCCCGGGTTCATCAGGCTGAGTTCGGCGCCGGTGACGAACACCACCTCGGCGCCGCGCCGCCGCAGTCGCTCGGCGCGCTCGGCGCAGTCGGTGAAGAGCTTGAGCATCGCGTCGGCGGTCAGTTCCAGCGGGTAGGGCGAGAACCAGACCTCCAGGCCCAGGTCGGCGGCGTGGCCGGCGGCGAGCTCGATCCGCTCCGGGTCGCCGCCCATGATGCGGACCGCGGTGCAGTGCAGGTCGTCCCGGATGATCCGCAGCTCGCGCTCGACCGCCTCGGAGTCGAACCAGGCCCGGGAGTACGCCCCGTCCCTGATGAATCCGGTGTCGTAGCTGATTCCCTTGGTGCGCACGTTCTTCCGCCTTTCCGGCGAGAGAGAATTTACGGTACGGCTAGTACCCTAGTTGCCGACGGCCCGGCGCGGCAAGAAGGATGGGGAGGGTACGGGCGGTATCGGCGGGCGCAGTGGGCGGAGCGAGGGCATGGCCGGGCAGACGCGGCGGCGCGGGGCGGCGCTGGAGGAGGCGATCCTGAGTGCCGCGGTCGAGGAGCTCACCGAGGCCGGGTACGCCGGGCTGACCATGGACAGGGTCGCCGCCCGCGCCGGCACCAACAAGAACGCCCTCTACCGCCGCTGGCCCAACCGGCTGGCGCTCGGCATCGCCGCGTACAAGCAGCTCGCGAAGACCGCCCCGCTCCCCGACACCGGTGAACTGCGCGGCGACGCCCTGGAGTTGCTCCGCCAGGCGAACCGCCACTGGAGCTCCCCGCTGGGCGCCGTACTGCGCGAGCTGCTGGCCGCGGCCGGCGGCGCCACGGAGTTCCTGGCCCAGCTGCAGGACCAGTCCGGCGACGCCGTGGCCGCGCCCTGGCTCACCGTCCTGGGCCGCGCGGTCGCCCGGGGCGAGGCCGCTCCCGAGGCGCTGCACCCCCGGGTGGCGACGGTGGCGATGGTGCTGCTGCGCAACGAGTTCATGGCCCGCGGCGTGCCGACCGCGCCGGACGACGTCCTGGTGGAGATCGTCGACGAGGTGTACCTGCCCCTGGTGCGCGGCCGCGGCCAGGGAACGGTGATGGCCGACGGCTGAGGACACCGGGCCGCGCGGAGCCGGCGGTGCTGTCACAGGTCACCCGTACGGTGCGACCGTGAACGTTCCCGAGGTCATCCCCATCAGCCACCGGCCCGACTACCGCACCGACACCATCGGCCGCTGGCAGGGCGGCCAGTTCCTCGCCTCGGCGCTCTGCCTCGGCGCCGGCCGGTACTACGCGGTCCTGCACCGTTTCGACGCCGCCGGCCGCCACCTCGACTCGCGGATACACCCGGCCGACGAGGCGCCGCAGGCCCGGCTGCTGCTGGCGGAGTGGCTCGACGCCCTACCCGGCCGCGAGTACGGGGACATCGCGATCGCCCCGTTCGCCGTGCACGTCGACGGCGAACTGTTCGGCCTGGTGCGCGAGGACTACGAACCGGACGAGGTGGACGACGAGGAGGAGCGGGTCCACTTCGAGCTCTACCCCGACGGCCTGGGCTTCGACGCCCCCTGGTGCGGCTGCTACGACACCTGAGCCGCCCCGGGGCGCGTCACCGGCCCCGCCTCCCGGTAGACGAGGCCGGTGGTTGGTGGAACGTGGGCTCAGCCCGCGTACTGGCCGAGGATCTTCGCGAACTCGTACGGCTGCTGCGGGATGTTGGTGCACTTGGACAGCGAGCCGCCGGTGCAGGCGTTGGCGTCCCGGGTGGCGTCCCAGAAGGAGAGCATCCCGAGGTGGTTCTGCCGGGCGAAGGCCACCAACTGCTGGGCATCGGCCTGGTTGTAGACCTGGTGGTCGTCGTTCTCGCCGATCATCGGGGTGACGCCGACCATGGCCCACAGCTGGGCGTCGGTCTTCGCCGGGTAGAGCGCCTTGAGCTGGCCGAACAGCGACTGGGCGGCCTGGACGGCGGCGTTGCCGTAGTCCGTCCCGCTCCGGTAGTAGTCCATCGCCATGATGTTGACCAGGTCGACGGTCACCCCGGCGTCCCGGGTGGACTTGACGATGGCGACGCCCTCGGAGGTCAGGCCCTCGGGCAGGACGGGCAGGGTGAAGGAGACCCTGAGGCCCGGGTGGGCCTGCTGGAGCCTGGCGAGCGCGGCCGAGCGGCGGTCGTTGGCGGCGGTGTCGGCGATGGCCGCGCCCTCGATGTCGAAGTCGACGTAGCGCAGGTCGTAGGCGCTCACCACGGCGTCGTACTCGGCGAACAGCGAGTCCACCGTGGTGCAGGCGGCGGCGAGTTCGGTGCCGGCGGCGCCGCCGAAGGAGACCTTGACGTCGCCGCCGGCCGCGCGCAGCGCGTCCACCTGGTCCTTGGCCCAGGCGGTGCGTGGGTCGTAGGCGTTGAACCAGCTGGCCTTGCAGCCGACGCCGGTGACGAAGCCCATCGTGTAGCCCTTGAGGCCGGCGGCCCTGGCCAGGTCGGGCATCGAGGGGGTCGGCCAGGCGCCCATGTCGATGAACGGGGCGACCGGGAGCGCGACGTTCGGCGCCGGGGTGCCCGGGCCGCCGGTGGGCGTGCCGGTCGGGGTGCCGGTCGGACTCGGCGGGGTCGAACTCGGCGGCGGGGTGGTCGGGTTGCCGCCGCCGGGGCCGGTCAGGGCGATGTCGTCGGCGAGGTAGCCGCCCTGCCCGTACCAGCCGTGCAGGTACACGGTGACGCTGGTGGTGGCCGCCCCGGTGGTGAAGCCGGTGGACAGCTGCTGCCAGTCGGCGCCGCCGGCGGTCCAGGTGGCCGGGTCGGTGACGCCGCTGCCGGTGGCGCCGAGGTAGACGTACCGGCCCCGCACCCAGGCGCTGAGGGTGTACGTGGTGTTGGGCTGGACGCTGACGGTCTGGCCGCACTGCGCGGTGTCGCTCGCGCTCACCGCCCCCTGGAGCGCGTACGTCCCGCTGTGCGCACCGGAGTTGACCACGCTCCCGGTGCCGGCCGAACAGCTCCACGGGCCGAGCGCGCCGCTCTCCAGCCCGCCGTTGGCGAGCAGGTTGCCATCGGCGGCGCCGGCGTTCCCGGCGAGGACGGCCAGGCCGCCGGCGGCGAGCGCGGTGGCGGCGGCGAGGCTCAGCAGGGTGGTCCGGCCGGCGGGGCGGCGGTGCGTGGGGGCGTGCTGGGGCGCGCTGGGCATGGGGGTGCCTCTCGGGACGTGGAGGCCGCCCGCGCCGCGAGGGGGGAGACACGGGGCGGGCGGCGGCCTGGGGTGGTCCGGGGTGGGGGAGCGCGGTGCTGAGCATCAAACTGGACTAGACCAGCTGTGCACGTCAAGCACTTCCCGGCCCCGGACGCACCGTCAGGGACAGGTTTTAGGAACGGTTAAGACGGCGCCGGGCGGCGGTCGCGGCGGGGCCGGGGACGAAGGGGCTTGACCTTGAGTGCACTCCAAGGTGAAAGCTGAAGGCGTTGATCACGCACCACCACGCGAACCACCACGCGAACCACCACCCGAACCATCACGCGAACCACCGCGGCGACCCCCACGGGACCGCGGAAACCACGACGGGAGCACCACCATGCGCAACGCCTCGTTCGGCACCGGCGGCCCGGAGATCGGCGTCATCGGTCTCGGCTGCATGGGCATGACCTGGGCCTACACCGAGCGGGACCGGGACGACGAGAAGTCGGTCCAGGTGATCCGGCAGGCGCTGGACCTCGGCGTCGGCCTGATCGACACCGCCGACATGTACGGCCCGTACACCAACGAGGAGGTGGTCGGCGCCGCGCTGGCCGGCCCGTACCGGGAGCGCGCCTTCCTGGCCACCAAGGCGGGCATCGTGCCGGGCGGCGCGGGCCAGCAGGAGCGCAACGGCCGGCCCGAGCACGTGCGCCGCTCGATCGACGAGAGCCTGCGCCGGCTGGGCACCGACCACGTCGACCTGTACCAGCTGCACCGGGTCGACCCCCAGGTCCCGATCGAGGAGACCTGGGGCGCGTTCGCCGAGGTCGTCGCGGCGGGCAAGGCCCGGAGCATCGGCCTCTCCGAGGCGAGCGTCGAGGAGATCAAGCGGGCGCAGAGCGTGCACCCGGTGGCCTCGGTGCAGTCCGAGCTGTCGCTCTGGACCCGGGACGCGCTGGACGAGGTGCTGCCGTACACCGAGGAGCAGGGCATCGCCTTCCTGCCGTTCTCGCCGCTCGGCCGGGGCTTCCTGACCGGCGGGATCACCTCCGTCGAGGAGCTGCCCGCCGACGACTTCCGCCGCCGGCTGCCGCGCTTCCAGCACGACGCGCTGCGGGCCAACCTGGCGCTGGTCGGGAAGGTCCGGGCGGTCGCCGAGCGGATCGGCGCCACCCCGGCGCAGGTCGCGCTGGCCTGGGTGCTGGCGCAGGGCCGGTACGTCTTCCCGATCCCGGGCACCAGGACGCCGCGCTACCTGGTGGACAACGTGGGGGCGGCCGGGATCGAGCTCTCGGCGGCGGACCTGGCCGAGCTGGACGCGCTGCCGGCGGCGACCGGCGAGCGCTACTGACGGCGGCGGCGCCCCCGTACCCGCGCCGTCAGCGCTCCCGCACCCACACCAGCTGCCGTCCGGTCTCGCCCGGCGCCCGGACGGCGGCCTCCGCGACCCGGTCCAGCCGGTAGCCGAGCTTGCGCGGGACGGCCGCGCTGGCGCCGTTCGCCCGGTCGCAGCGGATCTCCACCCGGGTGATCCCGGGCAGGGCCAGCGCGGCCTCGGTCAGCGCCCCGGCCGCGGCGGTGGCGATGCCCCGGCCGACGTGCCCGGCGGCGACCCAGTAGCCGATCTCCAGCGCGCCCGGGCCGATCCGCCCGTGCAGGCCGAAGGCGCCGATCACGCCGCCGGGTTCGGCGTCCAGGCCGGCCAGGTACATGAAGTCGGTGCCGGCCTCCCAGGCGGCCGCGCCGGCCCGGGTCAGCTCGGCGGTCCGGGCCCGGGAGGGGGCCTCGGCCGCCCACTCCATCCAGGGCCGCAGGTGGTCCAGGTTGGCGCGGACGGCCTGGTTCAGCGCCGCCGTGTGGGTGCTGCGGCGGCGCCGCAGCCAGAGGCCGCCGGGCAGCCGCAGCCGTTCCGGCGGTCGCCCGGCGGTCGCCTCCACCACCGGTGGGACGAGGCCGCAGGGCCGTGGCTGTGCTTGGCTCATGGCGGCGATTATGTCCTTGGCCGGGACCTGTCACCATCGGATATCCCCCCGGTGGCGGGCGTGCCCGGCCGCGCCCCGGCGCGTCAGAGCCGGACCATCACCTCGTCGAGCTCCTTGCGCCGCAGGTCCGGTACGCGCGCCCCCTCGGCCGGGTAGCCGACCGGGATCACGTACGCCGCGCGCTCCTCCGCCGGGCGGTCGCACACCTCGTTGAGGAACTTCATCGGGCTCGGGGTGTGGGTCAGCGTGGCCAGGCCCGCCTGGTGCAGCGTGGCCAGCAGCAGCCCGACCGCGATCCCCACCGACTCCTTGGTGTAGTACGGGCGCGGCGAGTCGGGGCCCTTGTGCACCTCGAACACCACGATCACGGCCGGCGCGTCCTCCAGGAACGGCTTGCGCCAGTCGGTGCCGATCGGGGCGAGCGCGGCCAGCCACTCCTCGGACGCCCGGTGGTCGTAGAACTCGCGCTCCTCGGCCTCGGCCGCCTCGCGCAGCCGCCGCTTGCGCTCCGGGTCGGTGATCACCACGAACCGCCAGGGCTGGACGTGCGCCCCGCTGGGCGCGGTGGAGGCGGTCCGGACCGCCCATTCGACCACCCCGTCCGGGATCGGGCGGGTGGAGTAGTCGCGGACGGTCCGGCGCTGCGCCATCACGTCGTGGAAGGACCTGCTGCGGGCCTCGGCCTCGTGGGCGGGCACCGTCATGGGGGTGAGCGGGACGGTCGGGTGGGACGTCCCCGCCACGGCGCTGTCAGTGCTGTCAACCATGGCGCACAGCACAGCACATGACGGCCCCTCCGGGAGGAGGTTTCCGGGAAGAGGTAGAGACCAATCCTGCCGGGGACCGATCCTGCCGGAGACCGATCCACCCCGGGACGGCCTCCCGGGTCCGGCCCCTACAGCTCGTGCACCCGCCCGTCCCGGACCTCGATCCGCCGGTTCACCGCCACCGTGTCCAGCATCCGCCGGTCGTGGGTGACCAGCAGCAGGGTGCCGGTGTACGAGCCGAGCGCGGACTCCAGCTGCTCGATCGCGGGCAGGTCCAGGTGGTTGGTGGGCTCGTCCAGCACCAGCAGGTTGACCCCGCGGGCCTGCAGCAGCGCCAGCGCGGCCCGGGTGCGCTCACCGGGGGAGAGGGTGTCGGCCGGGCGCAGCACGTGCACCGCCTTGAGGCCGAACTTGGCCAGCAGGGTGCGCACGTCCTCCGGCGCGAGCTCCGGTACGGCGGCCGCGAAGGCCTCCAGCAGCGGCTCGCCGCCGAGGAACAGGCCGCGCGCCTGGTCCACCTCGCCGACCACCACGCCGGAGCCCAGCGAGGCGCTGCCGCCGTCGAGTTCGAGCCGGCCGAGCAGGGCGGCCAGCAGCGTGGACTTGCCCGCGCCGTTGGCGCCGGTGATGGCGACCCGGTCGGCCCAGTCGATCTGCAGGTCCACCGGGCCGAAGGCGAAGTCGCCGCGCTTGGCGACGGCCGCGCGCAGGGTGGCCACCACCGAGCCGGAGCGCGGCGCGGCGGCGATCTCCATCCGCAGCTCCCACTCCTTGCGCGGCTCCTCGACCACGTCCAGCCGCTCGATCATCCGCTGGGTCTGCCGGGCCTTGGAGGCCTGCTTCTCGGTGGACTCGGTGCGCTTCGCCTTGACGTTCTTGTCGTTGTCGCTGCTCTTGCGGCGGGCGTTGCGGACGCCGTGCTCCATCCAGTTGCGCTGCATCTGGGCCCGGGCCTCCAGCGAGGCCTTGGTGTCGGCGTACTCGTCGTACTCCTCACGGGCGTGCCGGCGGGCCACCGCCCGCTCCTCCAGGTACGCCTCGTAGCCGCCGCCGTACAGGTTGACCTGCTGCTGGTGGAGGTCCAGCTCCAGCACCTTGGTCACGGTGCGGGCCAGGAACTCGCGGTCGTGGCTGATCAGCACGGTGCCCGCGCGCAGGCCCTTGACGAAGGACTCCAGCCGGTCCAGGCCGTCCAGGTCGAGGTCGTTGGTGGGCTCGTCGAGCAGGAAGACGTCGTAGCGGGAGAGCAGCAGCGAGGCGAGGCCGGCCCGGGCGGCCTGGCCGCCGGACAGGGCGGTCATCGGCAGGTCCAGCGAGACCTTCAGCCCGAGCGAGTCGGCGACCTCCTCGGCGCGCTCCTCCAGGTCGGCGCCGCCGAGGTCCAGCCACCGCTCCAGGCCGACGGCGTACGCGTCGTCGGCGCCCGGCCGGCCCTCGACCAGGCCCTCGGTGGCCTCGTCCAGCGCGGCCTGCGCGGCCGCCACACCGGTGCGGCGGGCCAGGAAGTCGCGCACCGACTCGCCCTCGCGCCGCTCCGGCTCCTGCGGCAGGTGGCCGACGTTGGCGCTCGCCGGGCTCAGCCGCAGCGAGCCGCCCTCGGGGGTGTCCAGGCCGGCCAGCAGCCGCAGCAGGGTCGACTTGCCGGCGCCGTTCACGCCGACCAGGCCGATCACGTCGCCGGGGGCGACGACCAGGTCCAGGCCGGAGAAGAGGGTGCGTTCGCCGTGGCCGGCGCTGAGGTCCTTGACTACGAGTGTGGCGCTCATGATGAGGCCGATTGTAGGAGGAGC
>NZ_JBHVET010000265.1:0-10315 GCF_042802135.1 Kitasatospora sp. NPDC057512 | reverse complement strand
CTGCTACGGCGCACCGAGGGCGAGCCGGACCGCACCGGTCTGCGCCTGGTGGCCGCGCGCGGCGTGATCGGCACCGCCGCCGGCGAGGCGCAGGCCGCCGAGCTGCGCGACTGGCTGGCGGCCGGCACCGTGCCCGGCGGGCCGGTGCTCGATCCGGACCTGCGCTGGCAGCTGCTGCTGCGGCTGTGCGTGCTCGGCGCGGCGGGTGAGCCGGAGATCGCCGCCGAGCTCGCCGCCGACCCCAGCGACACCAGCGAGAAGGGCGCCGCCCGCTGCCGCGCCGCGCTGCCCGACCCGGCGGCCAAGGAGGCCGCCTGGCAGGCCCTGTTCCACGGCGAGCTCTCCAACTACCTGGCCGCCGCCACCGCCAGGGGCCTGTGGCAACCCGAGCAGGCCGAGCTGCTGGACGGGCTGACCGCGCGCTACTTCGAGGAGTTGGGGTCGGCCGCCGCCCGCCGCGGCCCCGCACTGGCCCGGGTCCTCGCCACCACGGGCTTCCCCGCCTTCGCCGCCACCGAGCGGACGGTACGGGCGGCCGAGGCCTGCCTGGCCGACCCGGACCTCACCGCGGCGACCCGACGCGGACTGGTGGACCAGCTGGACACCCTGCGCCGCGCCGTCCGGGCACGGACGCGGGCCGAGCAGTAGCACCCGGCGGGCGAGCGGCGGCGGCGAGGCCCGGGTGGTCGCGCCGCCGTCTCGCGCCGCCCGCTCCGCGACGCCGCGCCCTGGTCCGGCAGGGCCCGTCCGGCGGGGACTGTCCGGCAAGGCCCGGGTGGCAAGGCCCGCAGGACGTGCCTCAGGCCGGTCGGCCGGACCCTAGCGCGGTGCGGCGGGGGTCGTCGGAGCCTTCGCGGGAGCTGTCGAGGACTTCCCGGGAGCCGTGGAGGCGGGAGCCGTGGGGGCCGTCGCGGGAGCGCCGGGGGCTCCCGGGGCGGCGGGCGCCGGGGAGAGGCCGGTGCAGCCGCGCAGGCCGTCGCGGCGCTTGAGGGCGGCCTCGGCGGTGGCGCCGGTGACCGGCTCCGGGATGCCCTTGTCGTCGATGGTGGCCGGGGTGAAGGCCTCGCCGGTCACCTTGCCGTCGGCGGTGAGGGTGAGGGTGGTGACGCCGGTCTCGTTGGAGTTGGGGTAGTTCGAGGTGCCGTACCAGAGGAAGTTGCCGAAGCCGTACCCGATGTAGGTGTCGCCGAGCATGCCCGAGCCGACCATGGTGTGCGCGTGGGTGCCGACCACGGCGGTGGCTCCGGCGGTGGCGAGCTTCTTGGCGATGGTGGTCTGCGGGCCGGTCGGGCAGGCCTTGCCCTCGTCGCCCCAGTGCAGGTAGACGAGCACCACCGGGGCCTGCTGCTTCGCCGTCTCCACCGCCTTGACCAGCGCCGGGACGTCCAGCGCCGAGGCGATGCCCGGCTTGCTCGCGCCGGCCCGCCACTTCTGGTTGGTGAGGTCCTCGACCTGGCTGGCGGCGACCACCGCGACCTTCACCCCGCGCACGGTGGTGACGTACGGGGCGTACGCCTCCTTGGCGTTGCGCCCGACGCCGACCACCGGGATCGGCGAGGAGTCCTTGGCGGCGAGGGTGTCGGTGAGGCCGTCGGCGCCGAAGTCCACGGCGTGGTTGTTGGCCATCGAGACGACGTCGACGCCCGAGTCCTTGAGCACCGACAGCGCCTTGGGCGAGGTGCGGAAGGTGTACGTCTTCGGCTCCGGGGCGCCGCGCCCGGTGATCGCGGTCTCCAGGTTGAGGACGGACAGGTCGGCGTCGGCGAGGGTGCGGGAGATCGGGCCGAGCGCCGGCTCGGGCGGCTGGACGGCCAGCCGGGCCTCGGTGCGGCCCTCGAAGTGGACGTCCCCGGCGAAGGCGACGGTGATGGTGCCGTCGGGCCGGGGCGGGGCGCTCTTGCCCGGGGCCGTGCCGGAGGGCGAGCCGCCCGGCGCCGAGGACTCGCCCGGCGGGACGGGGGCGGCGGAGGCCGGGGCCGGGGCGGGGTCGTCCGGCCCGCAGGCGGCGACGGCGGTCAGTCCGACGAACAGCGCGACGGCGGCCGCGGCACGGCGCATGAGTGGATCCCCCCGAGGATGATGCGAGAACGATCAGCCTACGCCACCGAATCACCACCGCTCGGACCCGAGCCCGCAACATTCCGGCCACGAAAGGGCACGGCGCGGAGGCGCCGACCGGGCCCCTACGGCCGCTCCCCGGACGGCGCGCCCGGCCCGCCTGGCCCGCCTGTCCCAACCGCCCCACCGGACCGGGCCACCACGTCCCTGGCGCGGAGGCGGGCGGGGCGCGCAGCGTGGTGTGGAGAGGGCGAGTACGGGGGAAGCGCGTGCGGGGGGAGCCCGTGCGGGGAAGCACGCGAGTAGGGGGGAGCAAGTCCCGTACCAAACGCTCGGAGGTGTGACGTGATGGGCAGCAACCAGCTCTCCTCCGCAGGTGGCGTCTCCCCCGCGGGCGGCGGCCGCGCCTCCCCCGCCCGGGAACGCCGGATCGTGGTCGGGATCGACGGCTCCCCGCCGTCGAAGGCGGCCCTGCGCTGGGCGGTCGGCCAGGCCGTGCTCACCGGGGCGACGGTGCACGCGGTGGCGGCCTGGGAGTACCCCTCGCTGTACGGGTGGTTCGCGCCGATGGTGGACGACGGTTTCGAACGGACCGCCCGCCGGACCCTGAGCGCCGAGATCAACGAGATCCTCGGCCCGGACCGCCCGGTGGACGTCCGGGAGAGCCTGGTGCTGGGCCACGCCGCCGAGGTGCTGCTGGAGGCCGCCGAGGGGGCCGACCTGCTGGTGCTGGGCAGCCGTGGCCGGGGCACCTTCGCCCGGACCCTGCTCGGCTCGGTGTCCACCCGGTGCGCGGTGCACGGGGTCTGCCCGGTGGTGATCGTCCGCGCCGACGGGACGGCCGCACCCCCGGCTACGGCCCTCGGGGTCGAGCAGCTCGCGCCCGGGGCCGTGCGCACCAAGGACTGGCAGCTCAGCCTGCACGTGGTCGAGGACGAGGACACCACCCGGGTGCACGCCGTGCTGGACGCCGACGGCAACGTGCTGCACAGCGACACCCGCTCCCGCCGCAACCCCCGCGACGCCCCGGCCCCGGAGGTCGGCGACGAGTTCGCGGTCGGCCGCGCCCTGGTGGACCTCGGCCACCAGCTGCTGCGCGCCGGCGTCCACGACGCCACCGGGACCACGGAGGAGTGAGCACCCGGCCAGGGGTGGGCGCCGGGCCGCGGCGTGGGCGGCGAGCGGCCGGGTACGCCATGCTGAATCACCACTGAACCGCTGAGCCGCCGAACCGCCGTACCCCGTCCTTCCCCGACCGATCCGACCCGACCCCGACCGGAAGAGCCGCGCCCCGCCATGGACCCCACGCCAGCCTCCGAGGCCCCATCCCGGAGGCCACCCCGGAGACCACCCCGGACTTCACGCCGGACTTCACCCCCGACGAGCGCGCCCGGGGCCGGGCGCTGCGCCGCGCCCAACTGCCGTGGGCGCTGGGCGGGCGGCTCGCGGGCCTGGCTCTCACCCTGTTGCTCGGTCTCACCCCGGCCGGCGCCGCCCTGGTGACCGCCGCCGGCGGCTGGTTCGGCGGCTCCCGGACGGCCGGGGTGCTGGCCGGAGCGGCAGCCCTGGTGCTGCTCGGCCAGGCGCTGCAGTTGCCGTTCGGCGCCGGTGCGCGGACCGTCCGGGCCCGGTACGGGCTGGTGACCCAGGGCTGGGCCGGCTGGGCGCTGGACGCCGTACGCGGCCTCGCGCTCACCCTCGTCCTCGTCCTCCCGCTCGCGCTCGGGTTGTTCGCGCTGACCGCCTGGTCGCCGCAGCGCTGGTGGCTGCCGGGGGCGGGCGCGGCGGCGCTGCTGACAGTGGCGCTCTCCTTCCTCCATCCGCTGCTGATCGAGCCGGTGTTCAACCGCTTCTCCCCGATGCCCCCGGGGGAGCTGCGCGGCGCGCTGCTGGCGCTGGCCGAGCGGGACGGCGTCCGGGTGCGGGACGTCCTGGTCGCGGACGCCTCCCGCCGCACCACCGCGCTCAACGCGTACGTCTCCGGGTTCGGGGCGACCCGCCGGATCGTCGCGTACGACACCCTGCTGACCACCGCCGAGCCGCGCGAGGTGGAGCTGGTGGTCGCGCACGAGCTGGGCCACGTCAAGCACCGGGACGTGCCGGTCGGCACCGCGCTGGGCGCGGTCGGTGCGGCCGTCGCGGTGGCCGTCCTCGGCCTGCTCGCCGCCTGGCGGCCGCTGCTGGATGCCGCCGGGGTGACCGATGCGGCGGACCCACGGGCGCTGCCGCTGCTGGCGGCACTGGCCGCGCTGCTGGGCGCGCTGTCGGGGCCGGCGCAGTGCGCGGTGAGCCGTCGGATCGAGGCCAGGGCGGACCGGCACGCACTCGAACTGACCGGGGACGTCGAGCAGTTCGTGGCGATGCAGCGCAGACTGGCCGTGGCGAACGTCTCCGATGTCGACCCGCCGAGGGTGCTTGAGCTACTGTTCGCCACTCACCCGAGTGCGACCAGCCGGATCGCCGCCGCCCGCGCTTGGCAGGCCGCACCGGAACGGCGGGCGCCGGAGCGGGGCGCGATCCCGGGCACATCTGTTGTATAGTGCAACAAATATCGAGGAGATAGGAACGCCGTGCCCGGCCGCCAGTCGTCCATCGAGACCATCCAGCGCGAGCTGACCGCCTTCGCCCGCCGCGCCCGGCACAAGGCCTCCCAGCTGCACCCCGACCTCTCGCTGGTCACCTACAGCATCCTCGACCTGATCACCGAGCGCGGCGGCTGCCGGGCCGCCGACGTGGCCGCGTACTTCATGCTCGACAAGTCCACCGTCAGCCGCCAGGTCACCGCCCTGGAGAAGCTCGGCCTGCTGGCCCGCGAGACCGACCCGGACGACCAGCGCGGTCAGATCCTGCGCGCTACCGAGGCGGGGCTCACCCTGCTGCGCGACGCCAACGAGCAGCGTCGGCTCTCCTTCACCGCGCGCTTCACCGACTGGTCCGACGAGGACGTCGCCCGCTTCGCCGACTACCTGGCCCGCTACGGCCAGGAGGGCTGACCGGGCACCACCAGGGAGCGCGAGCCGAGCGCCGCCGGGACGTGGGCGGAGCCCTGCCGGGGAACGCGAGCCGAGCGCTGCCGGCGAGCGGGCCCGACCGCTCCGGGTGCGCCCCGGCGCCTCCACGGTGTACAGAGGAGGAGTGCCCCTCCGGCAGCGTCCCGATGCGCCGCACCCGCCGCCCGCGCCGTATCCCCCCGACCGCCGCCGCGCCTGGCGGCCCGACCGCCGGGTGCTGACGGCGCTCACGCTCGCGCTGATCGTGCTGATCACCGTGGTCGACATCGTCTCCCCGCCGGACGTCCACCTCGGCCCGCTGCTGATCGTCGCCCCCGCCCTCACCGCCTCCTTCGCCGGCCCCCGGGCCACCGCCTGGGTCGCCGCGCTCGCGTTCGCCGCGCTGACCGTCATCGGCGCCGTCCGGTCCAGCCTGACCAGCGCGAACATCGAGACCCAGCTCAGCGCGCAGCTGATCGTCTCGGTACTGATCGTCGGCCTGCGGGTGCTGCGCGAACGGCACGAGCGCGAACTGGCCCGGGTGCGCTCGGTGTCCGAGGCCGCCCAGCGGGTGCTGCTGCGCCCGCTGCCGGAGCGGATCGGCCCGCTGCACCTGGCCTCCGTCTACCTGGCCGCCGAGGCCGAGGCGCAGGTCGGCGGCGACCTGTACGCGGCCGCCCGTACCGCCACCGGCACCCGGCTGCTGGTCGGCGACGTGCGCGGCAAGGGCCTGTCCTCGCTCGGCGACGCGGCCCTGCTGCTCGGCGCCTTCCGCGCCGCCGCCCACCTGCACGCCGAACTGCCCGACCTGGCCGCCTACCTGGACGGCAGCGTCAGCTGGGACCTCGCCCAGCTCGCCGAACAGTCCCGGCGGGACCGGTGGGAGTGGCGGGAGCGGCAGGCACTCTCCGCCCTGCCCTTCCCCCCGCCCGAGGAACCCCCGGAGGAGAGCGGCGACTCCGGCGAGTCCTTCATCACCGCCGTGCTGCTCGACATCCCCGACGACGGCTCCCCGGTGCGCCTGATCGACTGCGGCCACCCTCCCCCGCTGCTGCTGCACCCAGACGGCATCACCGCCCTCGCCGCCCGCCAACCCTCCCCACCACTGGGCCTCGGCGAGCTCGCGCCGACGCGGTACGAGACGGAGACCTTCCCGTTCCGGCCCGGCGACCGGCTGCTGATCTACACCGACGGCGTGATCGAGGCCCGCGACGCCCAGCGGCGCTTCTACCCGCTCACCGAACGCGTCACCGCCTGGCGCACCGAACGCCCCGGCGCCCTGCTCCACCACCTGCGCCGCGACCTGCTCGCCCACGTCGGCGGCCGGCTGGACGACGACGCGGCCATGGTCGTGGTCGAGCGGCTGCCGTGAGGGCGGCCGACCAGCACGGCGTGACGAGCGTCCTCGGAACGAAGGCAGGCAGCCCTGTCGAATTGCGCTCTCATGGCTTTCGTCGGGCCGGCCTCGGTCGGACGGGCCGCGGTGCCTCGGGCATGGCTCCCGGCCTGATCGCCTCCGGGCGCGTACGAGCCCGAGGCCGAGACCGAAGCTCAGGCCGAGGAGGGCGGGCACGGCAACCGTCGCGGCGAGGGCGCGCGGGTGGCGGAGGTCGAACATGCCGGGGCTCCTTCCCGGGGCCCGGACGGCCCCGCTCGTGGTGCCTCAACGATGACCCCGGCCACCCCTCCCGCACATGTACCGAACGGCACATCCTGAGCAGCGGCCACACCCACATCCCCCTGCCGATCGGCAGGGTGGACACCGGCCACGTCCACCCGGTGGGAAGGAATCTCCCCACCCGAACCCGAGCCCCCCGGCAGGCCCTACGGCTGGCGGACGTACGGAGTCGTCGTGCTCACCCAATCGAAGCCGAGGCGCTGCAGGATCGGCCGGCTCTGGTCGCTCGCGTCGACCTGGAGGTACTGGTAGCCGAGCTCGGCCGCGAGACGGGCGCGGTGGGCGATGAGGGCGCGGTAGATGCCCCGGCCACGCCAGTCGGGTGCGGTGCCACCGCCCCAGAGGCCGGCGAACCCGGTGCCCGGGATCAGCTCCATCCTGGCGCTGCTGACCGGGCGGCCGCCGGCCATCGCGACGACCATGCTGACCGTCCCGGTGCCGTGCCGCAGGTGGTCGAGCAGCCGCTCGCGCAGACCGGGGTTCTCGACGCCGAAGGCCTGTGTGTTGGCTTCCACCAGCAGGTCCACCCCGGCCGGGTCGGTCACCGGGAGCAGCCGGACGCCCTCGGGCAGGGCGGCCTCGACGGGCAGGTCCGCGATCCGGGCGAGCATCAGCGCCTCGTCCGGCTCCGGGGTGAAGCCGGCCGCCAGCAGGCGGGCGCCGAGGTCGGCGGGGCGGTCGTGGGAGTAGGCCTTCCACTCGAACTCCAGCCCCAGTCCGGCGAAGTGGCGCACCTGCGCGGCGATCGCCGCGTCCGCCCCGGCCTCGTCCAGCCCGGACCAGACCACGCCGTTCCAGCAGTGCTCCGGGCCCACCTGTCGGACCACCGCACCGTCGCGCTCGACACGGCAGCCGGGGTCGGGCGGCGCGTTGCGTCGGAGCCGGTCGTCGAACAGGGCGAGCACTTCGTCATGATCCATCCGCTCAGTCCAGCACGGTCCGGGAGCGCGCACCATCGAGTTTCCGCGCCACCGGCCGCGGGCGGCGCTCGCCGGTCGGCGCCGGGCGGCGCTCCCCGTCCTGCCGCGGGCGACGGCCCCCGGTCTGCTCACGCTCCCCGGCCGACCGGCGGTCCGCCGCCCGGAGCAGGCCGGACCGGATCGCCTCGCTCGGCGCCTCCGCGCCCATGATGGCGTCCAACAGGCCGCGGGCTTCGGCGAGTTCGTCCATCTGCCGGGTGATCCGGGCGCGTTCCCGGGCCAGACCGTCGAGCAGTTCGGGACAGGTCGGTCCGGGAGGACGCTGCCCCGGCCCCGGCAGGCCGTGGAGGATCTCGGCGATCACGGTGCTGTTGAGGCCGGCCGCGAGCAGGGTGCGGATCCCGCGGACGGTGTCCACGTCCCGCTCGCCGTACTCGCGGTAGCCGCTGGGGCGGCGCTCGGGCGCGAGCAGCCCCTGCTCCTCGTAGTAGCGCAGCGCGCGCGGGGTGGCCCCGGTGCGCCGGGCGAGTTCTCCGATCCGCATCGCGGACACCTCCTCGACGGACCGTCCACTGCGGCCCGTCACCGCGGGTTTTCCGCCGAAGCCCCGTGACGTTCCGCCGTGCCCCTCCGCCTTGACTCTGCCGTCGGCGTGAAGGTCTAGCGTAACCGCCATGCCGAACGAACGATCTTCCTCAACCTCCCCTGCCCTCACCGCCGTTGCCGTGCTGGGCCTGGGCCCGATGGGCCGGGCGCTGGCCGGGGCACTGCTGGCCGCCGGCCATCCGGTCACCGTGTGGAACCGCACGCCCGGCCGGGACGCCGAGCCGCTCGCCCTCGGCGCGCGGTCGGCCGCGAGCCCCGCCGAGGCGGTGACGGGCTCCGCCGAGGCAGTGACGGGCTCCACCGAGGGGGCCACGGACTCCACTGAGGCGGTGACGGGCTCCGCCAAGGCGGGCGCCCCGCTCGTCCTGCTCTGCGTCCGCGACCAGCCGGCCGCCCGGGCCGTGCTGGAGGCCGCCGGGGCCGCACTGCGCGGCCGGACCGTCGTCAACGCCACCTCGATCGCACCGGGCGACGCGCGGGCGAACGCCGCCGACGCCGAGGCCCGGGGCTACCGTCTCCTGAACGCCGCGATCCTCACCCCCACCCCGACCATCGGCCGCCCGGAGGGCACCGTCCTGCTGAGCGGCGACGCCGAGCTCTTCGCCGCCCACGAGGCGACGCTGCGGGCGCTGGGCACCGTACGCCACGTGGGCGCGGACCCGGGCCGGGCGGCGGCCTTCGACGCGGCCCTGCTCGACCTGTTCTGGACCACCGTGCACGGTTACCTGCACGCCCTCGCACTGGCCCGCGCCGAGGGCATCAGCGGCGCCGAACTCGCGCCGTACGCCCAGGGTTTGCCGCGCCTGTTGCCGCCGCTGATCGACCGCTTCGCCCAGCGCGCGGACGACCGCCGGCATCCGGGCGACCACAGCAGCCTCGCCTCCGCCGAGGCCGGCCTGGCGCACGTCGCGCACACCGCCAGGGCGCGCGGCCTGGACACCTCCGTCCTGGACGCGGCGCTCGCCGTCACCCGGCGGGCGGTCGCGGCCGGGCACGGGCCGGACGGGGTGTCCGCCCTGGTCGACCTGCTCGCCGGGTAGCCGGACAATCGGGAACCGGGCAATCGGGAACCGGGCAATCGGGAACCGGGCAATCGGGAACCGGGCAGCCGTACGGCCGGGCGACCGGGAACCGGGCAGCCGTACGGCCGGCCGATCGGGGCCGCTACTGCGCCAGGTACCCGCCGTCCACCGGCAGCACGACCCCGGTGACGAAGGACGCGTCGTCGGAGGCGAGGAAGAGGACGGCCGCCGCGACCTCGGCCGGGTGGCCGAGCCGCCCCATCGGGTGCAGCTTCTCGATCGCCCCGAGGTACTCGGGACCGCCGGGCTCGTCGTACAGCCGGGCGACGCGCTCGGTGGTGATGGTGCCGGGGGCGACGGCGTTGACCCGGATGCCGCGGTCGGCCCACTCGACGGCGAGGTGCTTGGTCAGGCCGGAGGCGACGAACTTGGCGGGCCCGTACACCGCCTGGCCGCGCTGGCCGGCCTCGCCGGAGATGGAGGAGAGGCAGACGATCGAGCCGCCGGGCCTGTCCTGCGCGGTCATCGCCTCGATCGCGTACTTGCAGGTGAGGAACATGCCGCGGCCGTCCACCGCCATCACGTGGTCCCAGTCCTCGGCGGTGGCCTCGGTGATCTCCATCAGCGGGATGATCCCGGCGTTGGCCACCAGCACGTCCAGCCGCCCGTGCCGCTCGACGGCGGCGGCCACCATCCGGCGCGCGTCCTCGCCCCGGGCCACGTCGCCGACCACCGTGCTGACGGCGCCCGGGAACCGCTCGGCCAGCCGGTCCAGCCCGGCCTCGTCCACGTCGAAGGCGACCACCGACGCGCCCTCCCGGACGAAGCGTTCGGCGACGGCCCGTCCGATACCGCTGGCCGCACCCGTCACCACGCAGGAGCGGCCGGCCAGCCGCCCACCCGCGGGGCTCCCCGCGTTCTCAGTCACCATGGCGCGACTCTACCCAGCGGACGGCCGCGCGTCGGGTGCCTTCGGCCGGTCCGCCGGATCCGGCCGGTCGGCGGCTCAAAAGCGGCCCGGAGCGGGCCCGGAACGAGCCC